>NZ_MNQY01000055.1:0-26231 GCF_001915675.1 Parabacteroides sp. merdae-related_45_40
GCCCAGATCTACCCTGTCCGGCCTCAACTATCCGACAAGCATTCTTTTTCCATGATCCTGCTGCCTGATCCGCAGAGTTATAACAAGTTCGATGCTAACCAACCGCTATTCGAGCTACAGACAGCTTGGATTGCCAACAGCATCGAACCTTTGAATATCAAAGGAGTTCTGTGTACCGGTGATTTGGTTGAGCAGAACGAGATACGGATTCCGGACGGCATAAACGGAAATCAGACAAGCGAAGAACAATGGCAGGCCGCATCCAGGGCATTTGAACGGCTCGACGACAAAATATCTTATGTCGTTTGTACCGGGAATCACGATTACGGATATGAGAAAGCAGAAAACCGCCTCTGCCACCTTCCTGATTATTTCCCTTCCGAGCGGAATAGCTGCTGGAAAAAGTCATTGGTCGAGACAGGCCTGAACTATCAAGGTATTCCGACTCTTGAAAATGCAGCTTATGAGTTCGAGACAGACACATGGGGAAAACTATTGGTCATATCACTCGAATTTGCTCCGCGTGACGAGGCGATCGAATGGGCGGCCAAAGTTGCCGGTAAAGCCAAATACAAAAATCATAAAGTGATCCTGCTGACACACTCCTATATGTCACCGGAAGCCAAACGTCACATCAAGGAAAGCTACAAAATATCACCCGCCAATTACGGAGAAGCCATCTGGCAGAAACTGGTCTATCCTTCCTCCAACATCTGCATGGTGATATGCGGACATGAATGCGAGATAGCAGACTACAAGGGCAATGTCAGCTTCAGGACTGACAAAAACAGCACAGGCAAGAATGTAGCCCAAATGATGTTCAACGCCCAGACCGCCGACGGTCAATGGCATGGCAACGGGGGAGACTGCTGGCTCCGCATCATGGAGTTTATGCCGGATGGAAAGACGATTAAGATCAAAACATTCTCCCCCCTGTTCGCACTTTCTCCCCTGACATCCGAAAAGGCTTGGAGAACAGATTCATACGATCAATTCGACATCACGATCGAATAAACCATTCATAAACAAAAACCATCTAAAGATGAAACAACTTCTTATTATTCTTTCACTTGTGCTCGGATGCCTGCAACCAGGCTACACACAGAAACCCGTCTTGAAATTCAATAAAGACGGCAAGTTCAAAATCGTACAGTTCACGGACGTACATTACATTCACGGGAATCCCAAGTCAGCCGTTTCTCTCGAACGCATCAACGAAGTGCTGGATGCGGAAAAACCGGACTTAGTGCTATTCACAGGTGATGTCATCTACGGTCAACCGGCAGAGGAAGGGATGCGCACAATCCTGAACTTAGCGGCCAACCGCCAAATACCCTTCGGAGTGACATTCGGCAATCACGATGACGAACAGGGACTTACCCGTACTCAGCTATTCGATATCATACAGACAATACCTTACAACCTGACCGATTCCGTGGCAGGAGTCACAGGAGCGACCAACTTTATTCTTCCCTTGAAATCGTCCGATGGAAAGAAAGACGCAGCCATCCTGTATTGTATGGACTCTCACTCATATTCACAGATCAAGGGAATAGGCGGCTATGATTACATCAAGTTTGACCAGATCCGATGGTACCGCGAAAACAGCGCGAAATACACAAAGCAAAACGGCGGCACTCCCCTGCCCTCGCTGGCATTCTTCCACATCGCCCTGCCGGAATACAACCAGGCCGCATCAGATGAAACGGCCATCCTGGTCGGAACCCGAAAAGAAAAAGCCTGCGCTCCGCAACTGAACTCCGGCATGTTTGCCTCGATGAAGGAAATGGGGGATATCTTAGGTGTATTTGTCGGACACGATCATGATGATGACTATGCTGTTTTCTGGAAAGGCATCCTGCTTGCCTACGGCCGTTACACCGGTGGCGACACGGTGTACAACAACCTGAGCAACGGTGCCCGCGTTATCGAGATGACTGAAGGATCAACCAATTTCAGAACCTGGATTCGCCTAAAAGACGGAGAGGTGATCAACACGGTAAACTATCCTTCGGATTTCATCAAAAAGAAAGACTAAATCAGGACATAATCCGACCGTTTTCAAAACATAGGTGTTTTGAAAACGAATCATGCATGTTTCTTCCTCAAAACACCTATGTTTTGAAACCAAGACGAAGGTGTGTAGAAATACAATAGATATAACTTAGGCATGGATTACATGAAAAAAATAAATTTATCTATGTAATCCGTGCCTAAAAGATCATGACAAAGGAGTTTTAACACATTTACGTTCTCTTTATTTATCATTTTACTTTTCTGGTTTCAACACCACTCCCAAACTCTTCTTGCCGTCCATCTTGATTACGACCGGTTTATCGAAACGGACATGGCGAAGGTATTCGGTTTCCTCCACCGCTGGTAAGGAATTCAGATATCCCTCATCAAACCAGCCATCACCCTTAAACGGGTTGATCGTAAAGTAACCGACACCAAACGAAGTCAGATTTTGGAAAAAATGCGTTCCCTGGCTCGGATCGACACGATAATTTTCCAGCCCGCATTCCACTATAACACGTGCATTGCTGATATGAGGCCATTTCACCGGAATGCCCAGCCAGGAGTCACTACTCCCCCAACGACCAGGACCAACCAAAACATAATTCTTTTCTTCTCCTGTGAACTGGCGGTTCATCTTCTCGATATCATAGGCTATCGACTGGTTGTTGGAGGAACAGAAAGCACCGGTCTTTACATATATAATATCCTGCACATCTGTCACAATGCCATGTCCCAAAACGCTTGTCGATGTAAGTATTGTATCCTCTTGTTCCACAAGCGTCAGGTCTTCTTCCATTACCTCCTTGTTATCCACGATCGGGCGAACTTGCAACAGATAGAATGTAGCGAAACCGGGATTCTGCGGATCTATATTTACCGCAAACTCAATCTCGATAGGCCGCCCCATCTCATCCTGTCCGACATGCAGTATCTGATCGAGCGTATCGGCCAACGGAAAAACCTCATGTTGAAGAACATTCACAAAAGACAATATCTTACGCCCGCCAGGATAGTAACCGTCACGAATAACCTGATCATAAGGATCGTATGTCGAAACAATAAACTTCAGAGAACCGTCCGCATCCGCGTCTTTCAGATTTAGACGAAGCAAATTAAACGAATCATCCACAGAAAACTGATCTGCCAGATTCTTCAAGTCAAGTGCATAAAAACGAGTTTGAGTCTCACGGAGCGCAAAGTCCATCGTACTCATCTGCAAAATATTGTGCGGATGACGAGGAGAGAAACGTAAAGTCTGCCCTCCGTCTACGATATATTTTCCAAGCCCCAAAGCAATATTGGCAATTCCGTCTTCCGCCTTTTCATTTCCAATCGGGTAGAAATTCAACGAACGTGCGACACCAGAGATAGTAGGATAGAAACGGTCATTATACCGGTTCCCTACTACTTCCTGTAGAACGATCGCCATCTTTTCCTGGTCGATAAGGTTCGATGTCGCCGTCATATATGCCTTGCTGTCACGATAAAAGACAGAAGCGTAGACTGCTTTGATCGCGTCGCTTAACGTACGGAGCATATCATATTTATCTTCCAGCTTGGGTACCATGTAAGTAGAATAAATCCCAGCGAACGGTTGATAATGGGAATCTTCCAGAAGACTAGACGAACGGACGGCAATCGGACTTTTGACAACATCGAAAAACGCCATCAGGTCTTCAATCAGACGGGCGGGAAGGCTGGCACGCAGGAAATATTTCAGGATCGTTTCGTCATCCACATCACTCAGTGCGACTGGATACAGTTCGTTTGTCTCCATAAATTCGTCGAAGATGTCTGTACAGATCACGACCGTCTTCGGAATGGTCACAGCAAAGTGATCGTGTTCCAACTTGGGATAACGCTTTACCATCGCCCCAATAAACGCCAGGCCCCTGCCCTTTCCTCCCAGCGAACCGTCGCCTATACGGGCAAAGTTACTATATTCGTCGAAGCGCTCCTTCTGATAGACTGCAACAACACCGGAATTCTTCATCCGACGGTACTGCACGATCAAGTCGAAAATCAACTTGCGCGCCTCATCCATATCCTTGTAGTCGCTCACATCCACACGCTTCAACACCTCTGCCGGCGGAAACATGGCACGGGAATAGAAGAAGCGGGAAAAATGGTTACGACTCAGATGATAAACCAGCGAATCGTCCGGTATCTGAAAGACCTTCTTTTGCAAATCCTTCAAGTCCTTGATGCGCATGATCTCCTCCTTCGTCTGTGGATTCAGGATGACGAAATCGCCGAAACCAAAACGCTGCATGATCTTCTTCCTCAGATCCTGCGGGTAACTCTTGGAATTTTTGTCGATAAAGGAAGCTCCCAGTTCTTTCGCATACACTTTGTTGCTTGCCTCCGACGATTCCAAGACAAAAGGGATGATCAGGCCGGTCTTCCGCACATACTGCCCGAACTTGTATCCAGCGTAAGGATCTTTCACTCCGTCGTGCATGAAGCTCATGTCCGAGATGATCCCCAGCATATTATCGCGGTACTGGTTGAAGATGCGGACAGCCTCCTCATAGGTACGCGCCAACTTGATCTTGGGACGCCCACGCATACGAAGTGTACGCTGATGGTCGTTCAACGCCTCTTTAGCAAACATCTGGCTCTGTTCCAATACAAATTTATACAGATGCGGCAAAGCCGAAGAATAGAAACGGACGGAATCTTCCACCAACAAGATAATCTGCACACCGACACTGGCCGTATCGTCCGGCGCATTCATCTTGTCCTCGATCAGCTTGATTATGGCGAGCAACAGCTCCGCATTTCCCAACCAGCTGAACACATAGTCGATCGCACTCAAATCTTCATTGGCAATCCGCTTGGATACCTCTTTCGAGAATGGGGTGAGGACTACGATCGGTATATTGGGGTAATGAATCTTGATCTCCGTCGCCGCCGCAAAGATATCGCGGTTATCCATATTCGGCATGCAGATGATCAGTTCGAAGTTACGGTCTTTCAACTCAGCCAGTGCCTCCTCCTCTGTCGTCACCTGTGTGAAACGAGGCGGGTAACGAAGGCTTAGTGACGTATATTCGTTGAATATCTGCTCGTCCACCCGCCCATCGTCCTCCAGCATGAAGGCATCGTATTTAGTAGCGATAAGCAATACATTATATATACGCTTATTCATTAGATTGGCGAATGATGTGTCTTTAAACACAAGGTTCTTAAAGTCCGGTATTCCGCTCATAATGATTCGATAGAATTAACGGCCTCAAATGTAAGGAAAAAAACAATCAACCGAAAGCATGTGACAAGATTTGAGCAAGTGGCACATCCGTTCCCTCAGCATGGCACAGACGTTTCCTTAGCATGGCACAAGCATTTCACCTATATGGCACAAACGTTTCACAGCAAGGAAACGGCTGTGCCAACAGCACCACACATTTCCTGGCACAAAGTGAAACCGGAATCCCATCCGTAGGAATCCGGATTTTCACTTAAAGAACATTGTTCAAAAACATAAAAAGAACTATCAAAAAGTAAGCAAAACATTTTGTCAACCCAGGCTATTCCCTATATTTGCAAACAGAATGTTATCTTAAAAAGAAATTATATACTATGAAGACAGAAGTAATCTTATCAGCACTGGAAGCAAAACATCCGGGCGAAAAGGAGTATTTGCAAGCAGTAAAAGAAGTTCTTCTTTCAATTGAAGAAGTGTACAACCAGCATCCCGAATTCGAGAAAGCTAAAATCATCGAACGATTGGTTGAACCGGAACGTATTTTCACCTTCCGTGTGCCCTGGGTAGACGACAAAGGGGAAATACAAGTCAACTTGGGATATCGTGTGCAATTCAACAACGCGATCGGCCCGTACAAGGGCGGCATCCGCTTCCATCCTTCTGTCAACCTGTCCATCCTGAAGTTCTTAGGATTCGAACAGACTTTCAAAAACGCTTTGACAACATTGCCGATGGGCGGTGGTAAAGGGGGATCCGACTTTGCTCCTCGCGGAAAAAGTGATGCGGAAATCATGCGTTTCTGCCAGGCATTCATCCTCGAATTATGGCGTAACCTCGGACCGGACCGCGATGTTCCGGCGGGTGACATCGGCGTAGGAGGACGTGAAGTCGGTTATATGTATGGTATGTATAAGAAACTGGCTCGCGAAAACACCGGTACGTTCACTGGTAAAGGTATGGAATTCGGCGGCTCTATCCTCCGTCCCGAAGCAACCGGTTTCGGTGCCCTCTACTTCGTTCACCAAATGTTGGAAACTCATGGTATAGATATTAAAGGTAAGACTGTTGCTATCTCCGGTTTCGGAAACGTCGCTTGGGGAGCTGCCACAAAGGCTACCGAACTGGGTGCAAAAGTCGTCACGATCTCCGGCCCGGACGGCTATATCTATGATCCGGACGGCATTTCCGGAAAAAAGATCGATTATATGCTGGAACTGCGTAACTCAGGTAATGATATTGTAGCTCCTTACGCCGAAGAATTCCCCGGTTCGACCTTCTATCCCGGCAAGAAACCCTGGGAACAGAAAGTGGATATCGCACTGCCTTGTGCCACCCAGAATGAACTGGACGCAGACGATGCACGCAAGCTGATCGAGAACAAGACATCATGCGTAGCCGAAGTATCCAACATGGGATGTACAGCTGAAGCTGTCGACCTGTTCATCGAGCATAAACAACTTTTTGCACCGGGCAAGGCTGTCAACGCTGGCGGTGTCGCCACTTCCGGCCTGGAAATGACTCAGAACGCCATGCATATTTCGTGGACAGCTGCCGAAGTCGATGACAAATTGCATCAGATCATGAGCGCTATCCACCAACAATGTGTCGAACATGGAACAGAGGATCAATATATCAACTATGTGAAAGGTGCGAACATTGCAGGCTTCATGAAAGTGGCCAAAGCAATGATGGCGCAAGGTATCGTATAGATCGATGTGTATTCAATATACATAGAGAAGTGTGTCTATGAGAAGGGGGATGCCTGTAATTGCAGGCATCCTTTTTTGTATCAATGAACTTTACCCGGATTCTTCGCGATAAAGTCCTTCCATCCGGTATATTTCTTTTCCTGTATCGGATTATTCGTCTGGAAATAATGGCAAACGGCAGCTGCCAATCCATCTGTCGCATCCAATTGCGGCAACATGGATGCTTCCGGAATATGCAGGTAGCGCTGTAACATCCCGGCCACTTGTTCTTTTGCAGCATTCCCATTTCCGGTAATGGACATCTTGATCTTTAGCGGGGCATATTCAAATATCGGGATATCCCGTTCGAGTGCGGCAGCCATAGCGACTCCCTGTGCACGCCCCAATTTCAACATACTCTGTACGTTCTTCCCGAAAAACGGAGCTTCAATGGCCAGTTCGTCCGGATGATACTGATCGATAAGTCCCAAGACCCGCTCAAAAATCTTACGGAGCCGCAAATAATGATCCTCGTATTTATTCAATTGGAGTATCCCCATAGCTTCCAGTTTGGGTTTGTTTCCTTCAATCGTCAGCACTCCGTAACCCATCACAATCGTCCCAGGATCAATGCCCAATATGACACGGTCTTTCGTCATTTCTCCCAATCTATCTCTTCCAGTAAAGTACTAAAGCCGGCAATCTTATGACCGAAACGAGCAACCAATGCGCGGTGAAGGTTATTTCCTTCATTCTGCAACCAGAAATTCAACGTATCGACATTCTTAACATGAAACTGGACGGAGAAACTGATGCCTTCTCCTTCTTCAGCCTGCATCACACGTCGCAGGCATGGCCGCTGTAGGAAACCGCTCTCCACGGCTTTCGGGATATACTGTTTTTTCAGATAATCCAAACTTTCATCCAGAATATCTTTTTCTATATGGAACGTTGTATTATAAACAATCATCTTATTTTTTATAAAAAATCTATGGCAAAGATAGTGGTTATATCAGGAAAAGCCCTATATTTGCGCTTGAAAATAAGTCATACGGGGCATTAGCTCATCTGGCTAGAGCGTCAGACTGGCAGTCTGAAGGTGATCGGTTCGAGTCCGATATGCTCCACAACCTTATGGTAAATAACAAAAAAGGCATTCATTTCTGAATGCCTTTTTTGTTATTTCTATCTTATTTCTTCGCAGTTGCCAACTCCGTTTCAATCGGATCGTCGTACTGTTCCTGCAATTTATTCAGTTCGGTTTTCAGACTGTCGATCAAGGCTTCATTGCCCGGTTCATTATAGATATTATGCATTTCCATCGGATCGTTTTGCAGATCATAAAGTTCCCACACATCGATATCATTATAGAAATGGATTAATTTATAGCGGTCGGTACGAACACCATAATGACGTTTTACTGCGTGTTCCGCCGGATACTCGTAAAAATGATAATATAAAGAAGTACGCCAATCTTTCGGCTTTTCACCTTTCAACAAAGGCAAATAAGAATCACCCTGGATATCTTCGGGAACAGGGACGCCCGCCACTTGAAGGAAAGTCGCTGCATGGTCGATATTCTGGACCATTTCGGGGATGTCGCCTTTAACACCGCCGGGAAAACGAACCAACATCGGTGTACGGAAAGATTCTTCATACATGAAACGTTTGTCGAACCAGCCATGTTCACCCATATAGAATCCCTGGTCGGAAGTATAAACGATAATAGTATTTTCCAATAAACCGCTTTTCTCCATATAATCCAACACACGCCCCACATTACGGTCTACGGAATGGATCACACGCATATAATCGTGCATGTACTGTTGGTATTTCCATTCAGCCAACGCCTTCCCCGTCAACTTCTGTTCCTTGAATTTCTTAATAATAGGATCATAATGTTTGTCCCAAGCTGCCTTTTGAGCCGGAGTCATCCGGTTATATAAATTACGGCCATTTTCTTCAAGGCCGGTAGTCGTATGGATCTCATTTTCCTTATCTGCCATCTTCAAGTCATAGACGAGATCCATATCCTTGATAATATTCATTTCCTGTTCGGATGCGGCAATACGCCCTTCATATTTGTCATAAAATGTTTCGGGAACCGGGTAAACGACATCTTCATACAAATCCAAATCACAGGTATCCGGCATCCAGGTACGATGGGGCGCTTTGTGGTGGAGCAAGAGACAGAAAGGTTTATTCTTATCACGTTTGTTATCCAGCCAGTCCAAAGCTAAATCCGTCGTGATGTTCGTAGCATAGCCTTCGATCTGCTTTTTCTCTCCGTTATCGATAAAGTACGGATTATAATAATCCCCCTGTCCGATCAAGATATTCCAGTAATCGAAACCGGTAGGATCGGATGTCAGATGCCATTTCCCTACAACTGCAGTCTGATAGCCGGCTTGTTGCAACAACTTCGGGAATGTCTGCTGGCTGCCGTCAAAACGTTTCGTATTGTCGGTAAAGCCATTCTTATGGCTATGCTTGCCCGTCAGCAAACAGGCACGACTGGGACCGCTTAAAGAGTTGGCGACGAAACTGTTCGTAAACCGTACGCCTTCATTAGCAATCCGGTCGATATTCGGAGTTTCGATAAAACGATGATCGTAAGCACTAACTGTCTGATAAGAATGATCATCGCACATGATATAGAGAATATTCATAGGCTTCTCCGACACCCCTTTTTTGTCCTTTTGGACACAGGCAGGAAGAGTTACGGCTACCAAACCTGTCAAAAGAAATAGTTGATTAGTTTTCATGATACATTATGTTTTTTGTCTGGATTTGGCAAAATTAAACAGAGCGAACGGAATAATCACTATCCGGACTAAAAAATATATAAAAAAGTCCCGAAACTTTATTCCGGGACTTTCCTTTACCTCTTACCTTTCTTATTTGTCATAATACGGCAATTTGTACGGATTTCTGTATTCGTACCAGTACAAACGATGTGATTCGGCTTCCCTATCGCCATTAAAGCTCAACGTTGCCGGATCCCAATGAACAGGACGTCCCAGTTCACGGGCAATGTTTTGCAAGCAGCAAAGCGTATTCGTACTACAACCGACTTCAACCGGAGCAATCGGATTCCGGCGTGAACGAACGCAATCGATAAAGTTCTGCATATGCGGAGAGCTTACTTCATATTCTCCCTTCCCGACTTTCTTTTCCTCTTTCGGCAACAAGGAAGGATCGGAACATTCGATATAACCGCGAGCGACTTTCAACCACCCCTTATCGCCGATAAACTTGATACCTTGCGCGTTGGCATTATCTTCACGATAAGGTTGTTCGGTCATCACGATACCATTAGCATATTTCATCGTCGCATATTCTGTGCCTTCATATCCTTTCGGGATAAACTCTACTGGACCGGAGCCGTCCATACCGATGGCCGCCTGTGCAATATCGAACATATGAGCCCCCCAATCGGCTGTATATCCGTTTCCGGTTTCCTGATACCAGCGCCATGCCCCCCACAACTTCTCGTTCTGTTCGGGTTCAAGAGAGATAGGAGGACAAAGATCAGGATGATAATGAATCTTCGGATCGTTCAACGGTCCCATCCACTGATTGAAATTCAGATTACCGGGGATATCCATTTCCGGCAAGTCCAATGGCTTGGGGGGTTCGCCGACACGGGCGTATATCTTTTCGATATGGCCGATCTTACCGGCACGAACCAACGCAATCGCATCCTGAAACTCCTTACTCGAACGCTGCTGGCTACCGATCTGAAAAACCCGATTATTATCGCGTACGGCACGAGCAACAGCCAGACCTTCCGTAATCGTATAAGCCAACGGCTTCTGGCAATAAACATCCTTACCGCTCTGACAAGCATGGATAGCAACCAATGCATGCCAGTGGTCAGGTGTTGCCACTTCAATCACGTCGATATCCTTACGGTCCAGCACATCTTCATAAAATTCATACATATCGCAACGGGGAGCTACATTCAGAGACTTCTGCCAAGCCTCGACACGACGTTTGAAACGTTCGCGTTTCAAGGAATCCACGTCACAACAG
Source organism: Parabacteroides sp. merdae-related_45_40 (assembly GCF_001915675.1). Lineage (NCBI taxonomy): Bacteria > Pseudomonadati > Bacteroidota > Bacteroidia > Bacteroidales > Tannerellaceae > Parabacteroides > Parabacteroides sp. merdae-related_45_40. The sequence continues at coordinate 10,951 of NZ_MNQY01000055.1, forward strand.
GCAGCGACCTGCACCCCAGGACAAGTAGAGAAACTCTTAAAATCGGATAAACCTTGTTGCCCTAATCCGACAAACCCTAAAACGACACGATCACTCGGTGCGATACGCACCCCATTTACAGCCCAGCTGGGCAGGATAGTCAAACTTGCCAATCCAAGAGCGGAAAGGCCGAGAAACTCTCGACGGGTTACACCCTTCTTAGTGTTTTCTTTCATGGTAATTCAAAATATATTGGACTAAAAAATTATTCGGACAAATATAGGTATTAAATATCAAAACAACACATCTATCCCATCTAATTTGAATGAATAGGGCCTCTTTTGGAAATCATTCTTGCGGGTAATATTTTTTAACATTCTATTTGATAGCAAATTTCCTGATTAAGGTATCAAAATGACAATAGAGGAAAGAAGGTAGAAAAAAGGGTTCTTTTGGTGTGATTGCCCTATAGAAAAGATGTCGTTTATTAAAAAAATTATGGCTTTCCATTTCATAATTATGAATCAGGAAAGCCATAACGATATATCAAAATACGTTTGTATCAGAAAGCGTAGCCGAAACCGACGTTCAGGTAAATCGGATACATGGCGAAAGTAATTGTATCGAAATCTTTCTGAAAGATATCATTCAATCCCCAAGTCAGGTCTGCATAGACATTCAAATGCTTAAAAGCACGCCATTCGGCACCTAACTGCGCACCCCATTGGAAACGGCGAAGGTTTTTCGAGAAGTCATAAGGGGCATTTTTTCCATCGGCAAAAACGACCTTATTACCGGTAGGATCACCTTCGCGCAAATAACCATCATACACGTTTCCGGAAAAATCACCCTCCAACATATAGGCAAAATACGGTCCCAGATTCATACTGAAGCGACGATTAAACTGATGAGTAGCCAAAACCGGAAAAGACAGATATGTATTCTTTACATTAGTCTTCACATATCCAGTCCAATTTCCTTTTATGCGTTCACCCCCTTCACCGATGATTTCCATTCCATAATTTTTCACATTGGCATTCGTTTTCATCCCTTTACTATCCAAACGAATACCGATTCTCATTCCCCATTTTTTTTCTTGATCGAACCACTTTGTCACATTCCCTTCTATCGCAACAGCCATAGTAGGATTATACCCCGTTATATCACGAATCTCAACGGGCAATGGTATCGGAGCCGTTCCCCCTATGTTAAAGCCGGCTTTTACCTCATACTCCAAACCGATCAATGCAGAATTGATAATTCCCTTATTCCGGTCTTCTTGTCCAAAAACCGAAAACGTTACCAGCAGCAAGGCCAGTACACAAATTGATACAATATTCTTTCTCATCACAATAATCTTTTTTAATCTGCTGCATGAATCAGTTCCACTTCATCGATATGCAATGTACTGCCGACAGCACCTCTGAAATAATCCCCTTCAATACTGGAAGAAAAGACAATAGCCACATTATATTTACCAGCTTTCAGTTTATCTTTATCTACAGTTTTTCCAGTCTTTGTCACAAATGGCAAATAAAACTCCGTCCACTCATCCGTTTCCTTCCGGTCTTTCTCATCAATGCGAGCTATGGATATCAAATTAGGATGATCAAAACGGTTCGTTGCATCCAATGTTTTTGTCTTTTCATCTGTCTCGTAAAAGATTGCATAAATATCCCACGTATCCTTTTTATCTTTTACAATATTTCCATTCTCATCTTTATAAACTTCACCTGCCTTATACTTATAATACCCCTTCAAGTAGGTCGGTATATGCTCGAACGGAACTCCGAACATTGTTGCTTTCAATGGGTCGGTCAATGCGTTCCCTACACTAAACGTACCCATAAAAAGATTACCGGCAGCAATAGGCATACCCAACTTCGAACCGAAATCCCCTGTCGACTTTGTTTCCAACTTTACGCATTTGCCCATTTTTCCTTCCGCATAAGAAGAAGTCGGAAATGATGCCGGATCTTCCGTACCTGCACCAGTCAAAGCAAAACCGGTATTTCCACTGGCCCAATCCATTACCCATTTTCCCTCAGAATCATTCTCATAGAAAATATTATAAACATATTTCAAAAGCGAACTCTTGTAATCCTTTACATTCTCAAAATGATATTCCGAGCTAATTCCGGCAATAATATAAGTAACTTGATATTCTTTCTTCCAATTTCCATCTTCAGAAGTTACCGTATAAAATTGCGGAGTCGTAAAGTCACGTTCGGTCCCGCTGGCCGGAGAAATGATTGCACCGGGAGTCAATGTAAATTCAGGTGCCTGATGTGTCAAATCGGCATCGGCCGTTACCATCAATACTACCTTATTATTTTCTATAATTGGATCACGTTTCAAGATATCTCCCGGCACTGTACAAGTCAATATATCCGCTTCTGCATTCAACGCTTCGTCACGAATACACGAAACCAGCGTAATTCCCAGCAAAAGGCATACAATAAAATAAGTTACTCTAATCATCTTATGTCTGTTTTACAAATAATAGGTTTTCCTTAAAAAGCAAACCGGATACAAAAATACGCTCCTTTTCCCAAAAAGCCACCGTATTTATATTTTTATCACAGTTTTTATTGTATCGCTCACCTATTATTTATACATTTGGCTCAACAACTTATAATATCTAATTCATAAGACCATGACAACACGCAGAGATTTTATCCGGCAAGCGACCTTATTAGGAGCCGGACTTTCCATGAGTCCATTCTTTATCAACGCGACTCCTGGAAGTGTAGGAGCGAACGACAAAATACGCGTCGGACTAATTGGCTGTAAAGGGATGGGATTTTCAGACCTACAAGCCTTCCTCCGGAATCCGGAAGTCGAGTGTATCGCATTATGCGACATCGACGACGAAGTTCTCAACAGTCGCGCGGCTGAAACTCAAAAAATCACAGGCAAGAAAGTTAAAAACCTATATAAAGACTGGCGGAAACTGATCGATAACAAAGATATCGACGTTGTCATTGTCGGTACACCCGACCATTGGCACTGCCTGCAGATGGTAGCCGCCTGTGAAGCCGGTAAGGATGTTTATTGCGAAAAGCCGTTAGGCAACAGCATTGAAGAATGTAACATTATGGTTCGCGCCGCCGAGAAATACAATCGGGTTGTACAGGTAGGACAATGGCAACGCAGTGATCCGCACTGGCAGGATGCCATGGCATTCGTACACAGCGGGCAATTAGGCAAGATACGTACCGTCCGCGTGTTCTCGTATCAAGGTTGGTGTCCTTCCATCCCGGTCAAACCGGACGAACCCGTTCCCGCAGGAATCGACTATGACATGTGGCTGGGTCCGGCTCCCAAACGTCCGTTCAACCGTAACCGTTTCCATTTCACCTTCCGCTGGTTTTGGGATTATGCCGGCGGACTGATGACTGATTGGGGTGTGCATCTACTCGACTATGCACTATATGGAATGAACGTTACAGCCCCCAACTCTATCATGGCTTCGGGAGGCAAATTCGGATATCCGGATGACGCCTGCGAAACACCGGACTTGCTTCAAACAATTTATACATTCGATGACTTCACCGTCATGTGGGATCATGCAATCGGTATCGACGACGGAGCTTACGGGCGCAATCACGGCCTGGGATTTGTCGGAGAAAACGGAACACTGGTTGTCGATCGCAGTGGCTGGGAAGTAATCCCCGAAAAGGTAAGCGGCAAAGCCCGCATGGAAGCGGTTCCATTGAAGAAAGCATATGGTGAAGGCGGTTTGAACCTGCATGTCAAGAACCATCTGGAATGTATCAAATCGCGCAACCGCAACTGTAATGCCAGTATCGAAATCGGCGCCCATATCGCCAAGTTCTCCCAATTAGGCAACATCGCCTACCGTACCGGCAAGAAACTGACTTGGGACGGAAAGAGTTTCCATGACGCAGAAGCAGACAAATATTTATGCAAGGAATACAGGGCACCTTGGGAGTTACCGAAGATTTAAACCAAAAGGGGTTGTGTCAAATACAGGCACAACCTTTTTTATACAATAACTTGCTCACGTAATGGATTATCTATACTTTTGCTTGAACGAAAAATCAGAATAGGAACAGATTATGAAGATAACAATAGAAAACGGGAAAGAAACAGTCATCAATCTTTCCGGACAATTGGATACGTTAACCTCCGTCGATCTTGAAAAAGAGATCGCTCCCATCCTGCAGGGGGAAGCGCAAACGGTAGTGCTCGACGGTGCGGAACTGACCTACATCAGCAGTGCCGGACTCCGCCTGCTCCTTACACTGCAAAAAGGGATGAAGAACAAAGGAGGCTCTTTCCGGCTGAAGAATATTCAGAATGAGATTATGGAAATCCTGAATATCACCGGATTCTCTCACATCCTCACGATCGAATAACAAGTATCTTTATTCCGGCAGATGACAAATACGCTACATATAAAGAATGAGCTGAAACAGCTAACCCGTCTATACGCGTTTCTGGACCAGCAAGCCGGTACTTATGAACTGGGAGAACTACAGTCGATGCAAATCAAACTGGCACTCGAAGAAGCCGTGACCAACGTCATCCAGTATGCCTATCCCGACAAAAAAGACCAGGACATCCGTATCGACATGAGCTACGAGAACAAACGGCTGACAATCGTCATAACCGATACCGGCATCAGTTTCAACCCTCTCGAAAGACAGGAGCCGGACCTTACTCTCTCACTGGAAGAACGCCCGACAGGCGGCCTCGGAATTTATCTGGTCAAGCAACTGATGACGGAAGTCAGCTATAGTCGTTCAGCCGGGAAAAATATACTCACAATGGCAAAAGACATTTGTTGATATGGCAGACTTCGACATTAGAGATATAGCAGCGCTCAAAGTAAAGCTGCAAATCATAGAGAAGCTCGTATTGGCCGACTGGATCTTGATTATCCTGTCGATGTATTACGACTGGGGAGGATGGATAGCCAGCCTGATCGGCGTTCAAATCATCCTGTATATCTACAAGACGAAACTGCGCAAACAACTGAAACAGAAAGAGTATCTCGCCAAAGTGGTAGAAGAGCGAACAATCGAACTCCGTATCCAGCGCGACCAAGTGCTGAATGAATCCAAGAAACTATCCGACGCCCTCGACGCTCTGGCGAAAGCACAGGACGAACTGGTCCGCAAGGAAAAACTGGCTACTGTCGGACAATTGACGCAGGGACTGGTCGACCGCATCCTGAACCCGATCAACTACATCAACAACTTTGCCGGCCTTTCCGCCAATCTGATCAAAGACTTGAAAGAAAACATTACGGACCAGCAGGCGATCATGTCAAAAGAGAACTACGCCGACAGCATCGAGATTCTCGATATGATCAACAGCAACTTGCAGAAGATAAACGAACACGGCTGCAACACTGTCCGGATCGTCAAAGCGATGGAAGAATTATTGAAAGACCGTCACGGCGACGTCACTCCAACGGACATCTGCAACCTCTGCAAAGTGAACGTAGACGTGATCCGCAAGCAGTTCAAAGAAGACATTGAGAATAAGCAGATACAGATAGAACTCGACTGTCCGGCAGAACCTGCGACCGCAGAGATCAACATTGAGCAGATGAACAAAGTGATGCTCAACCTACTCAAGAACAGCATCTACGCATTGCTGAAGAAATTGCAAAAAGAAGAATTCACACCCGTCATCAACATACACGTGGAAAAGAGACTGAACGGGACAATCTTCCTCTGCATCCGCGACAACGGCATCGGTATCGAAGACAATATCAAAGCCAAGATATTCGAACCGTTTTTCACCACGAAGCCCACTGCCGAGGCAGCGGGTGTCGGCTTGTATCTCTGCCGTGAGGTGATCTTGAACCACCAAGGCTCCATCATCGTGAAAAGCGAGAAGGACAACTTTACCGAGTTTATGATTACGATTCCTATTTATCAAAAAAGCAACAACAATGAATGAGGACAGTATGAAAGAGTTAGAACATCTGAGGAAACAGATTAGCCAACAGGAAAAGATGGCTTCACTCGGACTGTTGAGCGCAGGTATCGCACATGAGATACAGAACCCGCTCAACTTTGTGATCAACTTCAGCAAACTATCATGTAAGTTGCTGCAAGATATGGAAGACGTATTGGACGAACTGGAAAGCAAGCTCTCTGCCGAGGTGGACGAGGAGATTAGGGAAATCATGGACGACCTCAAAAGCAACATGTGCAAGATCGAGGAAAACGGCAACCGGGCATCGAGTATCGTCCGAGGCATCCTGCTCTATTCCCGCGGCAAAGACGATGAATATATAGCGACCGACCTCTGCCAGCTGACAAAAGAATATGTATGGCTTTCCTACCATGCTGTCCGCGCCAATAACAAGAGCTTCAATGTTACCATCATAGAAGAATACGACAATACACTCCCGTTGGTCAAAGTAATCCCGCAGGACTTCAGCCGCGCTGTTCTCAACCTGATGAACAACGCCTGCTATGCAGTCTTCAGCAAATCCAAAGGTGTCGCTGAAAATCCTTATAGTCCGACCATCAAGGTAAGACTGGCAAAAGACAGCGACCGGGTACGGTTGGTTATCGAAGACAACGGCCCGGGAATCACGAAGGAGGTCAAAGAGAAACTTTATACGCCGTTCTTCACCACCAAACCGGTCGGAGAAGGAACCGGTCTCGGCCTCTCTATCACCAAGTCGATCATCGAACAAAAACATAACGGAACGATCGAGATGGAATCGGAGCCGAACGAATTCACCCGTTTCACAATCACCATTCCGATTAAATAATCAGAGAAACAACGCTACTATGGCTATAAAAATATTAAGTGTAGACGACGAACTTGACCTGGAAATATTGCTGACTCAATATTTCCGGCGCAAAATAAAGAAAGGTGAATACGAATTCCATTTCGCCCACAACGGACTGGAAGCACTCCAAATGCTGCTTGCCATGCCGGACTTCGACGTGATCCTGAGCGATATCAACATGCCGGAAATGGACGGACTTACGTTACTCACAAAGATTAACGAGATGCGTAACCCTGCGCTAAAATGCATTATGGTATCGGCCTACGGCGATATGGAGAATATTCGTAGTGCCATGAATCAGGGAGCCTTCGACTTCACGACCAAGCCAATCAATCTCGAAGACCTCGAACGAACCATTGAAAAGGCAGCCGAGCAGATCGCTTTCATCAAGCAGGCACAAAGGGAACACACACAATTGGAATCCATCCAGAACGACCTGCATGTCGCCCAGGAAATCCAGCAAACAATCCTGCCCAAGACATTCCCTCCGTTTCCGGAGTTGAAATCGTTCGACTTGTATGCCTATATGAACGCAGCCAAATATGTAGGAGGGGATTTTTATGATTTCTTCCGCATCGACCAGGACCGCTTGGGCTTCGTCATTGCCGATGTGTCGGGCAAAGGTGTTCCCGCCGCAATCTTCATGGCTATCAGCCGGACTGTGATACGTGCCATCGCACTGACCGAAAACTCGGCTTCCATGTGTATGCAACGTTCCAACAACATTCTCTGCCAAGAAAGCGTAAACGACATGTTCGTGACCGTATTCTACGGTATCCTGAATATTCATACAGGCACCGTCACCTACAGTAATGCAGGGCACAACCCGCCTATCCTGATGAAAAAAGACGGTTCCGTTTCCAAAGTACCGTCCACAGGAGACATGATATTGGGGGCGATCAACGATGCCAGTTATCACGAAAAGGAACTGAAGATGTCACCCGGCGACAATCTCTTTCTCTATACCGATGGAGTAACAGAAGCGATGAATACGAAGCATGAACTATACAGCGAACAACGGCTGCTCGAAAACTGCCGGACACTTGCCGGAAAGAACCCGAAAGAGGTTGTGGAAAAGATAACCGAGACGGTTGGCGAATTTGTCGTCGGTGCTGTCCAATCGGACGATATTACATTGCTTTCGATCAGTTACAAAGGGTGACGAAAATGAATTGACCAAATTAAACGCACGAGTTACCAACTCATGAAAATGGATTCCCCAAAAAAATAAATATCCCAGCCTCCAATAGGAAGCCGGGATACTTATCTTTTTATGTATAGAAATCTTGCTTACTTCAGCAAAGCATCGCGGATCCCCATGATCTCGGCATTAGCAGCACGAGCGCTCTGGATAGAAGCAACCTTTTCTTTCAGCGGAGCAATCGTTTCGCCTAACTGTTTCAAATCAGGATAGTAAGCAGCCAAATCGGCAACCACCTCTTCCAACATGCTGACACGTTTTTCCATATTTGTAGAAAGACCGGCAGAAGTAGCATCACCTTCTACAACTAATGTCGGATTGGCAATTAAACAAGCATATTCGGCAGAAGCAGCACCTAACATTTCAACTTCGGCATCTACTTTGTTTTCGGCTGCCATCTTTTCGATGATCTTGTCTTCCTGTGCGTTCAAGAAAGCTTGCAATTGCTCTTTAGTTGCATCTTTCGGAGCCTGTTCTTTCAGGATATCCAAAACAAACGACACATTCAAGTCCGTAGCCAACTTGGCTATTACGCCTTCCACTTCGGCTGTCGGCTTACCGATCGCTTTCAATACATTATAATCAGCCATATACATACCCAATGCACGGGCTTTCTGCGTCGGTGTACTCAATTCGGCAGCCTTACCAACCGGCACCATATACTTGATATCACCCACATTTACTTTTACTTCACCTGTAGAAAGACGATAAGGAATATCAGAATCCGGCATATCCTTCAACAATTGAATTGTCTCTTGTTTCAACTCCTCAGTCAACAGGTCTTTCGGAGCCTTACCTGCTATAACAGCGGCTTCTTCAGTCTTTTCGGCTTCTTCGCTTGTTTTCTTGGCTCCGTTGCAGGAAGTCATTCCAAACACTAATGCTGCTACGGCGAGCATGCTTAATACACTCTTTTTCATATTGTATAATTTAATAATTTATTATTTCGAGTCTTAAAATTCGTCCCGTTTCAAGAAACGTCCCGGAAACTCTGCGAATATAGCGATAATCGACAATAATGCAAAGAAACCTATAACCAATAAATTAAATTTATAAGTAGAAATATGATATCCGGCCCAATTTTTTTCATGGCTGTAGAAAGCGGCACGTCCGAAACGGTTGTCAGGCTCCACATAAACTTGCCCGATCGCTGGGTAGATACGATGGTTCGCTTCCTTATATAGATGACGTCCTCCAGTCCCCATAACCAGGTCTTCTATTGCCATATTATGATGGGCTTTCTTCATCTTCATCAGTTGCTCGGTCCCTTCTTTCCTGCCGCGTTCCTGCTGGATTTGATCGAGATAGGCAGTGAAGTTGTGCGCCCGTTCGTGCAAAGCGGCATCCACTTTGTCCAGATATGCCAGATATCCCTCTCCCTCCATGCGGGGAGCGATACGGGCAGCACGGCTCAATACGGCCAGCTCGTTCTCGACCGTTTTCCGCTTATCGGGATCATCTTTTAGCGCAATCTGTTCTACCAAGCTGCGCACCTCCGGTAAATGAACGTTCTCGTAATATTGCGCCAGATACTTTTCTTTCTCAATCGGGAAATAAGGACGGTTATAAGCGTTGTCGCAGAACTGCTCCACCATCAACGCTTCAAAAGCCCAGCGCGAAGGGATCACCTCGCCGATCAACGGCACGATGTTCTCATCCGAAGCCCGTGTATTGAGATCGTCAAACTTGATGACCAAGCCGCAAAGCAATATCTGTGGGATCAACAGAAGCGGGATCGTGATATAGATCGCAACAACCGAGCTCATCGTCTGCGAAAGGATCAGCCCGGTCAGATTCGCCAGGAACGACGTTGCCCACAGAATACTCCACCACGTGCCGAACATCTCGCTTCCCACTCCGATAATGGTATTCCCCACCCCGATGAACAAAAGCGATTGCAGCCCCGACACAGCCAATAGATACACCATCTTGGATGTCAGATAGCTGCTCCGGCTCAACCGAAGGAAATGTTCGCGCTTCAGGATCGTCCGGTCCTTTATAATCTCCTCGGCACTGATGCTCAATCCCATAAAGGAGACAACAATGACTGACATGAAGATATAAGACACGAAATTCTTGTTGGCAAGCAACGTATATTCATCCCCGTCCATATAGCGGGTCAGAAGGGCGACGATCAGCGCAAGCAAAGGGGCTTCCAATAGCGTGATAGCTAGATATTGCTTATTCGTCAGCTTCGTACGTATATTTCTTTCCAGGAAGATCAGGAATTGTTTGAACCAGGAAGGTTTCTTCTGCTGGTTCTTCGGTAATGCTTCCTCCTCGACAAGCGAAAAAGCGGGACGGGAAGCAAGATATTCGGCATGCCATTCCTCCGGTGTGAACTTTCGGATATTCGTTTGGTTTCCAGAGTCGTCGATCTTCTTAGAGTCAATGATATTCAAAATCAATTCGGGATTCACATTACCACAGACACTGCACACGCTGATATCCGGATCAGTATACTTGGCCGCCTGCTTGAAATAGGTGATTGCCTCTATCGGGTTCCCGTCATAGATCGGATAGCCTCCTCGGTCAAGTAGCCACAGGCAGTCAAACAACTTATAGATTTCGGACGAAGGCTGATGTATGTTCACCACCACCAATTTACCCTGGTGAGTCTGTTCCTTCAGGAGCATGATTACTTTTTCGGAATCGGAAGACGACAATCCCGATGTCGGCTCGTCAAGATACAGGATAGCCGGCTCACGTATCAGTTCGAGGGCGATATTCAAACGCTTTCGCTGACCTCCACTAATCGTCTTACGAATAGGGGAACCGACTTCGAGCCCCTTTATCTCTTCCAAGTCCAACTCCTTCAAAACCTTTTCCACACGTTGCCCAATCTCCTCGTCCGTCAAACGCGCGAAACAGAGCCGTGCCGTATACAAAAGGTTCTGATAAACGGTCAACTCCTCTATCAGCAAATCATCCTGCGGAACAAAACCGATCAATTGGCGTGCATCCGGAGAGTCGAGCGGATGGCCATTCACGGTGATCACTCCCTTATCGGGACGAATATTACCGTTCATGATTCCCAACAATGTCGACTTCCCGACCCCGCTCCCGCCCATAATGGCAACAAGCTGTCCGGATTCGAGATTGAAAGAGAAGTTATGCAACCCGTTATGGCTGTTCTTAAATGTAAAATCAATATCACGTCCGGCCAGATGAATGACTTCCTTGTGCTCGTTCTTATTAAAAACGGCAAGTAGATTACTGTAATAAACCGGCAGGAACAAAGGCCCTTTCAGCACACTGCTATGTTGCCAGGCATAAAACATATCCGACGAAAGCGGAATATCATTCATAAATACCTGCCCGTTCCCATGATAGGTGAAAATATGCTTGTCGAAGCGACGGATATAGAGCACACGGATGAACCCTTCCATCCCTTTCCGCGTGATATGGTTGACCTCCGCCTCCTCCTCTCCGCTGATCGTCAGCAAAGACAAAGAAGTTTGCCCTGTGATAAAGGCAAGCGCATCGTCAAATTCTTCCTGAGGGATCGAAAAAATATCAGCTACCAGGCGGAACAGAGCCAGATGTTGATCCGCCTCCTCACTGTTCGTATAGGCAAACTCCACGAAACGGATCAGCAAAAGCAATTGTTCTTCGGCTCTCAACTTTACTTTCATCTGTTCGCATATATTCCGAACAATCTGCTCTTTGTCCAGTACAAAGAGCGAATCGTCATACATATCGCGCAATGCGTTGTAAAGTTCAATATACTCTTTATGGGAACGTACCCCGAAGTGGCTGGAGAGATAAGAATGAACGGCACGACTTGCCTGCTCCCTTTCAATCCGCACGGAGGAAGCGAAAATAGCAAATAGATTTAATAAACCGTTTAATATGGTCTCATTCATTTATTTTGTCTGTGTAAGATAAATTACCTGCAAAGATAGTAAAGATTCGAAGGAAAAAACAAAGAATATCAGAAACGTAAACAGCCAAAGTTATACATGATACCTTACCGGCACTACCTGAAACCTCTCTCAGGCAAGCAGCCAACTAACCCGTTTCATGCCATCAACTAAGTCAAAACACCCCAAGAACTAAATCAGAACATATAGTAAAGTATCTATTGGTAGTTACTACCTGTTGCTTATACGTAGTACTATCTATCATCAACTAGTAGTTACTACATATTCGCGATAGATAGTAACTACATATAAATAATATGCAGTATGTTTTGAATTAGTTTACTATGACTTTCGAAATAGTTTATGGCATGTTCCGGACCAGTTACTCTTTTAGAACAGACAGATTCCGAACAAAGTAGCAGAAAACCAAAGGTTTCGGATCATAAGGAATATATACAATAATGTATAGAGAATTTTAAATGTCAGAAAACATTTTATCAATAGTCATTTTTACAGCTTGGGTTACTCTCTCTGAACTGCGCCCTAAAGCCTCACAGATTAAAAAGGTATTGACACCTGATCTCTTTAAGACTGTCCATAACGCTTTAACAAAATTGTATCCATATCAGAAAAAGGAATATCCAAATGCTTGTTGAATTTTATAAGAGAATGCATAGTACATTTATACATATCCGCATAACGTAAACGATTTGCTGATTCAAGTTCTTGAATATACTGGTTAAAGACCTCTTGCACAGTTTTACGCTTTACTGGTTTGTTCACCTTCTCCATTAAAGATGTTGCAGTAAATTCTTTTTCCTGTGATTTGAACTCTATAACCTTATCTGTATAAACTTTTACTTTCTCTGCTATTAACCTTTCTATATACTCCTTATTTGGACATTTTCTTGTGGGTTTGTTTTGCTTGAAATCCCACAAAGAAGGTAATATTGAAATTCCAATGCTTTCATACTTCCGTTTACCATCTTTACAGATACGCAACATTAAAGGTGATTCATTGTTTTTCAACACTTTAGACTTGTAACATACGACACTAATTGTTGTACTCATGGTTTACATCTCAGTTTACATGCCCCATGTAAACTGAGATGTAAACCACAGAAAACACCATAAAAAAAGCAGTTACCTAAAAAGATAACTGCTTGATATTGTGAGCCGAAAGCCGGACTTGAACCGGCGACCTACGCATTACGAATGCGTTGCTCTACCAGCTGAGCTATTTCGGCGACACTCAATATAACACATTGAATTATTGATATTTACAATTCAATTCTGTTATCTTTCTGATTTTATGTAATTTCTGGTTTAAGTGTTAGTTTAAACAAATGTTAGATTAATACTATTGTTAATTATCTCATTTTCAATTCTTATATACACAAAATCACCCAAGTGAATAAGAAAGCTCTTTACTCGTTTGGGTGATCTTTATTTATATCCCTTTATTAGGGGAATTCAATATCTCATTGTTCTCCATTTATGTATTCTGATTATTGCGTTTGGCTTATATTTCTGTTACTTTTCCAGTTTCCACATCAACAGTAAAAATAACTTGTTTCTTACTTCCGTCATAATTGGTAATATCAAACTGGTATTTCCAAATCGAATTACTTTGTTCTAAGATTGTTGAATTGATGCGGGCATTATCTTCAACATCTTTTAAAGAAGGGATAGAGGTCTTCCAAACATCTTTTCCCGTTTGATAATTATGTCTGATAATAAAGTAATCACTTTCACGGGCAATAAAAATCCCTTCTGTATAAGAAATAGGTTCTCCTTGAGGACCTTCCCCTAATTCCATAATCAAATCTCCTATAGGGGATAAAATTGCACAATAATCTTCATTATCAGATTTTTTATATGATACGACAACGCTCCCTTGAAACCAACAAGGTATTGCAATACGTAAATTATTCAGGAAAATCATATTATCGCCATTCAAGAAAAGACAGCCTTTATCAGGTATTGAATCACTTGAAGCCCAGCTAACAGCTCTTCGATGAAGATACGAAAATGTAGAAACAAACCCCCACTGCGTTTTGTAAGGAGAAATTTTAAATGTTGTAACATCAAAAAATTCTGTTTCACCATATCCCAAATCGATTTTTATTGTACGCTCGATTGTTTCCGTCCCGTTCCATTCTTTCAATTGTTCCTTTGTATGCTCATCAAACATACCGATCCACATTCTCTCATTTTTAATTCCAGCCAAGAATACAGTATCTTCATTATAACCACACGGAATAATGCTTTGCATATCAAAACCATCTCGATTTTTCACTTTGTAATCGTAGAAATTATTTCTTCTTTTCTGTTCCCATTCATCACTTCCCATCAATGGCTCTTTATCACAACTAGATAACAGTAACAAATAACAAATAATAAACATACATACATTAAAAATTCTATTCATTTTGATTCTTGTTGTTTTTTCCTGTCCCCTTTGGAAAGATTAATAAATAAAAAAGGTGTGGGAACACTATTGGCTTTATCCTATTATCAGGCTCTCGCATTGCCTATGGTACGGATAAAGCAACAGCAACCCACACCAGTTTTGTATATAATTTATCCTCACAGATAAATATATATCAAATGATGCGGGTGCTATTGCTATCATCTTCGTACCATTTTCAAATTTGCGAGATTTGATAATAGAAGATAATTTCAATAACACCTTTCGTTAAACGTATGTCCTCTCACACTGTGTCCTATCTCTTTAGGCGTATGAGATTGGGACAAAAGTACGAAAAGCGTTTTATAATTCAATGGTTTAAATAAAAATATATCGTTTAATCCTTTATCGCCTCATATAAGAAGGTAAAAAGAAGGATAAACGGAATGATCGGATAGATTAACAACACTATCAGGTACACAATGGCGGCAATTAAGATATAAAGTATTATTTCCATGTCTCACAATCTTAAATCCGTCCGTTTTCAGAATAACTGTAATAAGTCTCATCCGTTATGATAAGATGATCCAGAAGGTTGATACCAATCAATTTGGCAATCTCCTTTACTCTTTTTGTCACTTGATCGTCTTGCATACTTGGTTGTATGTTCCCAGACGGATGATTGTGTGCCAATATGATGGCAGAAGCATTACCCAATATTGCAGCCTGCATAATAATGCGTATATCCGCAGAGGTTTCATTCAATCCACCTTCTGAAATATGGCAAACGCCTAATACCTTGTTGGCTCTATTCATTAAAATGACTTTGAAAAACTCTTTGTACTGTATTGTTTCAGAATCAAATACAGATAAAAGGATTTTATAAGCATTTTCAGCGGATAAGATTTTCTCTCTTTCAGAGGCTTTAATCTTTGACTTGTAAGTGAGTTTCACTTCACATACCTTGTACTGACTTTCCATAATGATATAAATTTGATTTTTGTTGATAATTCCTGTGTATCGGCTTGGTTTTAATCCTTCGTA
>NZ_MNQY01000028.1:0-284 GCF_001915675.1 Parabacteroides sp. merdae-related_45_40
TTCGGTATCGCGTCCTTATGGACCATCACATAGATGGTTTTGGCGCGGACGAAGCTCTCGGACATGTTCAGGTAGCCGCCGAACTTGTTGCGGTCGGTTCCCCATGAATTCTTGGTGATGTAGTATTTCGTGCCGTTCTGGTCTTTGGCGATGCCGGTCAGGTGCATCAGGTGGTCGTCGGTGGTCACGAATGATTCGAATCCGGCCTGGCGCACTTCCGGGGTCACGTTGATTTCCGGGTAGGGACGTTCGAACTTGAAGACCTCTTCTAAGCGTTCCTTCTC
>NZ_MNQY01000028.1:358-2229 GCF_001915675.1 Parabacteroides sp. merdae-related_45_40
TCCCAGCAGACCGTATAACCGTTGTTCAGGGCATAATCCACCGTTTGCATCATCTCGTCGAGCGGCAGGTTATACATCAGGGAATGTTCCCAGTTGTCCGGCACTTCCACGTCGAACTTCACATAATACGGATGATGCGTGAAGCTGGTCAGTTCGATATAGTCGTCCATATTCAGTCCTAAGGATTCGGCGAATGACTTCGGCGTATATTCCTTTCCTTTATACGTGAACTTCTCCGGCAGCTTTCCCAGGTAGGTGTCGAACAGGTTAGCAATCAGCTTGTCATATTCCGGACTGCGCTGTTTCGCCTTCACTGCCACATCGGCGATGGCGTGCATGTAGCGAACCATCTCGCTGTGGTTATGCTTCTCGGAGTCGTAGTTGATACCCGTATATACCTCTTCCGGTACGATCCCTACCTGGCGGTACGCATTCATGAAAGTATGCGAAAGGCTGCCCTGTCCGATATTACCGTCCCCGCGACGCAGGTAGTTGTCTTGCAACTGGTTCATATATTTCTGGCGGACGATGAACATCTCCGAAAGGTCATACGTACCTTTCCCCATACGAAGCAGTTCGGATTCCATAAACGACGTAGTGGCAAAGCACCAGCAAGTCCCTGTTGCCGCTTGGTTCTTAACCGGGGTAGCGGGAACCGTTACCACTTCCGTAAACTGGTACCCCTGACCGAACGTTGCCGAAGCAGAGAAAGCCAGCATGCAAGATAGAATAAGTGATTTCATGTATATAAAGATTAAATTATTAATTATCGTGTCTTGGAAAGCAACTATTATCTATTATATGAATATCGGTCAATTGTTCAGAATCCCCTCGCGAACATCTTCCAGAACTTGTCCGCCATCTCCTGCCAGCGCAGGATTGTCGCTCCTGCGAAGTCGGCCGTGTAGCCGGTCAGGAAAGCCCGTGCGGTCTCTTCCCCTTTGCTGTCCTGCAACTCTTTGTAGCGATTTTCCACGAAAGGCATTTCGGATAAACCCTTTTCCTCGAAATGGGCGACTGCGTCGTTGATCTTCTCTTTGGTCAATCCCCAGCGAACCGTAGCCAACTTGTTTGCCGTTCGGTATTTCCATACGATGGCATCCTCACGGTGGCGGTGCTGTCCGCAGATACCGAAAGCAGCCGGCAGGTCGGTCGTACCGGAGAATACCGGGATACGCGGGCTCTGCCCCGGGTTGTCGAACGACAGCCAGGCAACGCCGCCCACTGCATCCGGCAACCAGCTGCGAAGCTGTATCACGTGCGAGTAGGAACATTGCGGAACCGCCACTAAGCGATTGCGTGTCACCGTCCCTTCCTTCACGCCGTTCAGCATATTCAGCATATCTGTTCCCATCCAGGGGTTAGCCGCCGGACTTGTGATCGTATCCGTTTCCTTCGTCTCCTTGTTCTTGACAGCCACTTTCAGATTCTTCGTCATGTCCCATTCCGTCCCTTCATACGTCTGGCGTAGCAATGCCATCACATCCGTTACGGCAACCGGCTTGTCCGGCTTCACGCTGATCGGCAGCTCTTCCGAGTCGTACGACAGTTGGAGGGAAGGGGCAAGCGCATTCAGAATAAAATACTCGCGGATGCTGAATGCCTTCGGTTCGCCGAAATAGTTACCCCCGCTGTAGGCTTTCCAGAACTTGAACGGCTCCTTGCCGTCCCAGAAGCCCATCTTCTTAGCAACAGAAAATACGTTTTCGGAAGCCATATAGTTATCCCTGTCCTTCAGGTCGAGCGTCGAGATACGCGAGATATTGGCCGACACCCCCACATGATCGTCCGGGATGCGGACAGCCGCCCATACACCCCCGATCTTGTCCGGCCCCTCGCCGAACACCTCGAAATGCCAGACCTCGTTCGGG
>NZ_MNQY01000028.1:2338-3766 GCF_001915675.1 Parabacteroides sp. merdae-related_45_40
ATACCCAACTGTTTTTCGTTGAGGCAAGGGTAGGCGGTGTTCAGAAACTGGTAGGTCGAGCGGGCTTCCGGTATTGTCCCTTTCAATTCCATATTCGTGCGGTCGGCAGGATATTCGGTGTGCATGCGGCCGTTATAGATGGCGACTGTCGTGTCGCGCTCGTAGCGTGCTGCCGGGACGATCTCCATCCAGGTGCGGTAGTTCCCGTCGCAGGTGTGACTGGTCATGACCGAACCGTCGGCCGATGCTTTCTTGCCGACCAGGATGCTTGTACAACTTTCAGGAGTGTTGACCGGTCGGGAGTATTCGATTTCCTGGGCCCGAAGGCTGTTCCCGTAACAGATAAGTACAATAAGAAGGATAATTAGTCTATTCATGGCATTGTCTTTAATTTTGTGGCTAAAGATATGAAATTTTCATATATTTGCTACCCCTTGCCGGGGCTTAATCCCCTGGCAAAAGAGGAATATCCCTGTAAAGGGAATAATTAAATATAAATATGCCATGAGAAAACTGATTTATCTGAGCACCCTGTTGCTCCTATTTGTGTTGCCGGTGATGGCACAACACCCTTTGTTCCCGACCCCCGCAAAGGTGCAGAACGGGAAAGGCTCTTTTGTCATAGGAAAGAATCTCCAGGTACAAGGCAATGGCGGATATGCCGACAAGTTAGCCGCCGGACTGCAAACCGAGTTGAAAGAAGCCGGTTTGCAATCGTCACCCGCCAGTGGAACCATCCGTCTGGAACTGACAAACGATTGCAAGATGGCCGATGAAGCCTATACGCTTGTCGTCGAACCGAACAGCATCCTGCTGCAAGCCTCTTCCGAAGCTGGCCTGTTCTATGCGAAGGAAGCCCTTCTGCAACTTTCCCGTTTCGGCAAAGGTAACGTGCGTGCCTGTAAGATACAAGATCAGCCCCGCTACGGCTGGCGCGGTTTCATGCTCGACGAGAGCCGCCACTTCTTCGGCAAAGAGAAGGTAAAACAATATCTGGACATCATGGCGTCCCTTCGCCTGAACGTCTTCCACTGGCACCTGACCGACGAACCGGGCTGGCGCATCGAGATCAAGCGTTATCCGAAGCTGACCACCGAAGGGGCTGTCGGCAACTGGCACGACCCGAAAGCACCCGCTACGTTCTACACCCAGGAAGAGATCAAGGAGATCGTTGCCTATGCAGCTGATCGCCACATCATGGTCGTTCCCGAATTCGACATGCCGGGCCATGCTACTGCTGTCTGCCGTTCCTATCCCGAAATCTCCGGTGGAGGCGAGGGCAAATGGCAACATTTCACGTTCCATCCCTGCAAGGAAGAGACGTTTGAGTTTATCAGCAACGTGCTCGACGAGATCGTCGCCCTGTTCCCGTCTCCCTATATCCATATCGGAGGCGACGAGGTGCACTACGGCAACCAGAGCTGGTTC
>NZ_MNQY01000056.1:0-25287 GCF_001915675.1 Parabacteroides sp. merdae-related_45_40
TTTGAAATATCCTGCTTCCGTAAAAGGGTCACAAGGCATAACAACAACTACTTCTTCATCGGCACATGATTTCTCATATTTCAGATATGAAGCTGCCAAAGCAATGGCTGGAAATGTATCACGTCTTTCCGGTTCCGTCACTACATCAATGTGGTCACCCAACTGATTGACAATAACATCAGCCTGCGAGATACTGGTGGCTATGGTAACATGTCCCTTCAAATCTGATTCCCCCAATTGACGAACTACACGCTGCAACATCGACTCTTTTTGCCCATCGGGAGCATCGAGCAACTTTATGAACTGTTTTGAACGGGCATTGTTTGACAAAGGCCACAACCGCTTTCCGGAACCTCCGGATAATAAAATAATTTGCATGATAATGGTTCAATAAATGCAATAAGTTAAGAATAAAAAAGAGGGTTTTGACAGGAACCCTCAACCTGTTGGAAGATTAGATTTTCAAAACTTCCAGTAATTCATCCTGTTTCTGTTTGCTCAATAAGTTGTCGTATAATCCATATACCGTTAACTCAGCAGCGAACCGCTCTGCACTTGTCTATGCAACATATGACTGATGAGCGTTGTCTAGCGTCTGTGCAGTGGCAAGAAAAAGAAGTATTATTACTATCCAATTTGGCAGCCTCGTCTTCCATTGAGAGAGGCTGTTCTAAATTTTACATATAAAATTCATATTAAATTCGTTTTAAGTTAAACTTAGTTGATCTCTCTTTGGCAATTACCTACTCTTCCGCAAATTGCAGTACCATCGGCGCAAACAGTCTTCACTTCTCTGTTCGGAATGGGAAGAGATGTATTCCCTGTCGCTATAATCACCATATAATGGGTAATTAGTTATGTTATCGTTTCGCCCTCATGGGATTGTTCAAAAAATCCTCGTATGAAAGGCGTATGCCTTCTTTCAGTTCCGTCTTGTAAGTCCATCCGAACGAAGTCGCTTTCGATACATCCAATAGCTTTCGGGGTGTGCCATTAGGACGTGAGGTATCCCATCTGATTAAGCCTTCAAAACCAACAACTTTAGCCACCAATTCTGCGAGGGCTTTAATGGTGATTTCCTTCCCTGTTCCGGCATTTACCGTCTCATTCCCCGAGTAGTTATTCATCAGGAATACACATAGGTTGGCCAAGTCGTCAACATAGAGAAACTCACGTAACGGACTTCCGTCACCCCAGCAGACCACTTCTTTCAGACCTGCTTCCTTTGCCTCATGAAAACGACGGATAAGCGCCGGTAACACGTGGCTATGTTCGGGGTGGTAATTATCATTGGGACCATATAGATTGGTCGGCATCACGCTAATAAAATCTGTACCATACTGCCGATTCAAAAACTCACAATATTTCAGACCGGATATTTTAGCTAAAGCATAGGCCTCATTCGTCTTTTCTAATTCCGACGTTAACAAACATGATTCCGGCATCGGTTGGGGTGCCATGCGTGGATAAATACAAGATGAGCCTAAAAACTCCAGTTTTTTGCACCCGTTCTGCCATGCCGCATGGATAACGTTCATTTCCAATATCATGTTCTCATACATAAAATCCGCCAATGCCGACTGGTTGGCTACGATACCGCCCACTTTGGCTGCGGCAAGGAACACATATTCCGGTTTCTCCTCCGCAAAGAACTTTTCCACCGCTTCTTGACGGGTCAAATCCAATTCCTTATGTGTACGGGTAATGATATTCGTGTAACCCTGTCGTCTCAGTTCACGTACAATGGCAGAACCAACCATACCCCGGTGTCCCGCCACATAGATTTTTGCGTCTTTCTCCATCATTTCACGATTCCTTTCTCCAAATATTCAGCCAAGTTCGTCCTCATTACGCTGGTAACATGTTCCGCTGCCACTTTCTGCATGTCGTGCGTCACCATGATGCGAACCAGTTCCTCAAAGGAGGTACTCTGCGGATTCCATCCCAACTCGTTCTTTGCCTTGGTCGGGTCTCCCCAGAGGTTGACTACATCCGTCGGGCGATAGAAGTCTTCACTTACCGCCACCACCGTTTTCCCTGTCTTTGCGTCAATGCCTTTCTCCTGTACACCTTCTCCTTCCCAGCGAAGTTCGATGCCCGCATAACGGAAGGCAAGCGTGGCAAATTCACGCACCGTGTGCTGCACACCAGTGGCAATCACGAAATCCTCCGGGGTATCATGTTGAAGAATCAACCACATACATTCCACATAATCCTTGGCATAGCCCCAGTCACGCAGGGAGTCCAAGTTACCCAAATAGAGGCAATCTTGCTTGCCCTGTGAAATGCGTGCGGCAGCCAGCGTGATTTTGCGTGTCACGAAAGTCTCTCCACGCCGTTCGCTCTCATGGTTGAACAAGATGCCCGAACAGCAAAACATGTTATATGCTTCACGGTATTCTTTCACAATCCAGTAGCCATAGAGTTTCGCCACAGCGTATGGACTGTAAGGATGGAAAGGCGTCTTCTCGTTTTGTGGCACTTCCTCTACCTTACCGTAAAGTTCGGAGGTGGATGCCTGATAGATGCGGCATGTATCAATCAGGTCGCATTGGCGCACAGCTTCCAATATACGTAATACGCCCGTAGCATCCACGTCTGCCGTAAACTCGGGTGCATCAAACGATACCTGCACATGGCTCTGTGCGGCAAGGTTATATATCTCCGTCGGCTTCACCTTCTTTACCACTTGCAGTATACTCATCGAGTCGCCAAGGTCGGCATAATGCAAGTGGAAGTTCGGATGCCCCTCCAGATGAGCGATGCGTTCTCTATAATCCACTGACGAACGGCGGATGGTGCCGTGTACGTCATATCCTTTACCCAAAAGAAATTCGGCAAGAAACGAACCGTCTTGTCCGGTGATACCGGTAATCAATGCTTTCTTCATTTGTACATAGTGTTAATAGTGTCATTATGCTTTTTATTGTACTTCCGCTTGATTTCTTCTATTAGCAGTCGTGGTAAGGTCAAGATAATCATCGAGCACCGTTTCAATTGCTTCTTCGGACTGCACATAATACGAAAGACCCACTCCAAATGCGTTTTCAGCATCCACTGCGGAGCACGCCTCTCATCTGTATCGCTGTAAAACTTGAATGCTGCTCCTACGGCGATCATCACCCCACGTTTCAGGTAAGGCTTCAGTTTCGACATGAACATCTCCTGTTTCGGAGCACCGAGAGCTATCCAAATGATGTCAGCCTCTGATTCCTCCACACGCCGTGCTATATCTTCATAGTTAAACTCTTTCACATCGCAGAATGGTAGTTCATAGAATGTCATCGTAAGTACATCTGTATTCCATACTTTTATGGTATTCTTCAGCCCATCCAATGTCCGTTGCGAAGTACCCATGAACATCATACGGTATTTCCTTGAACTAACAATATCTTTGAATATCTGCGCCCCACAGTATTGCTCATACCTCACGCCATAGATCCATTTCAGATAGAGCGGCACATACCCGCTGTCGCAAATAGAGAACATTCCACCATTAATCACCCTCAGGTATTCCGGTTTCCTATTGGCGATATTCAGTACCACTCCGTCAGCCACACATATATAATCAGACTTTTCCGCTTTTACCTGCGAGGCAATACGATTCCACACAAGCTTCTTGTCAAACTCGTAACGGATATTAAAATATGTATTCATGTGATGATGTTTATATAAAAAATAAGTTTAGCATTACAGATTGACTGACTATACATTCCAAATGAGTTCTTCCAGGAAGAGATATCGAAATTCTTTTTTGTTCTTTCGTATATACTTCTAATAATATATTCTCTTCCTTACTGGCAGTTGCCATTGTAGATAAAATTTCAGCTGGTTCTAAGAGGACATTTCCATTGATTTTGAAAATGACATCGCCGATATTCAATCTTTCAGATAACATGCTATTTTCTTGAATTTCTAAAATAATCAGACCAATTCCACCATCATAAATGTCTGGATTTAGCAATCTTGACAATGATTGTTCTATAAAGACCCTGATGTTTGAGGGTAGTTCTTTGCAATCCAAAGCCTTTCTATAATAATAGATTGCCTCTCTTCCGTCAGATTCTGTGTATGACGCTATTGCAAGTGAAATTAACTTCTGAGGATCAGTCACCTCTGTTTGAATTTCTTTATTCAACAACGCACTATATTCAGCAGGGGTTAATTCTTCTGTCAATCCTGCACTTTTACGCAAAAGCATCAAAAAGGGATCTCGCATAATCCTTTCGATTTCTAACGTTCTGAGAGGCGTTGGAATTTTTTTTTTTATATATCCGACCTTTTCGTATATAACTCTTTCAATTCAATGTTTAGATTTTGGATGTTTATGTCCATACCTGCTGTTATATGGTCAAATCCCATTTCACTGATATGGATAAAGAGGCTGTCTTCCTCCCCTGGATATACATGTATGAATTCTCTTAACGATTGCAACAGTGATATTTTTGATTTAAGCACCTTATCCTCATGGAGCGATTTGTTTTTCAAATAAAGTTCGTAATTTCTGTAATTAAGAGATATGTAGTGCGATAATGTGGATGAAAAATTATTTAGCGTGTCATACACATCTTTTTGCCAATAGTATATGTTTTTATGCAGTTTGCATTGTTACAATTGAAAGACAAGTCTTGTTTGGATATGTTGTATATCTCTTCTTTTATTTTAAAAGTCTGAATCAGTTGAAAAATTCCTGTTTGATATTCCTTATGAAAGTTTTTTGCCCGTTCCTGAAATGTATCTTCCGATTCATTGGGTTTGCGTACATCCCAGAATTTCTGAGGAACTCGTTCTTCAATTCCATTTATCAACACATATAAATCACGATAATTATCTAATAATTCATTCTTTACGATTTCAATGGCATTCTTATATCTCCTTTCAGCGGTATTCTTCGTGTCTCCAATATTGATATTCTGGTGGTTGTTGTTAGTTATATGACCTGAATTGTTATTGGCATAAATAGTATTAGTTTGGATATTCTTTTCTTGAGATACGTCCTTGTTCCTTTTGTTTTTTCTATATTTAATTATACCAAAGATTGCCGTTATCAAGGTAGGAATTATGCCCGATAATAACCATTCATAATTATCTTGCCAAAAATCGTACATTACAAAATAGATTTAATTATTAGACTATTTCTCACATGGCTCCAATTCACAAAGTACCTCGGAGACTCCATCTCAAAGCGTACTCATAAGCTATTTGTCATTGGCCTCAATGCAGTCAATCAAAATACCTTTTATGTTGTTTTCAAAATACACCATTGTAAATCGCTCCTTGAACATCCGTCTTCCTTCTGCTCCCATTGTATGCCTTGCATTCTTATCATCCAACAATCGTTGTATCGCATCAGCAAGAACTTTGGAATCCTGCGGTTTCACCACAAATCCATTTTTTCCGTCCTTCACCTCATCCCTTATTCCGCCCTCGTCGGTAGAGATTACCGGCAGTCCATTCATCATAGCCTCTATGATGACCAAAGGGAAACATTCGTTGAAATAGAAAGTTGGAAAAACGAAAATATCAGCCGTTTGCAAAAACGCCTCCTTATCTTTGCCATATTTCCTGCCATGATACACGGCGATATCATCCAATCCCCTTGCTTCAATCTCCAGTGCAAATCTCCGACCATCCAGTTCTTTTGTCTCTCCTCCAACAAAGTCGCAAACGAATCTGCATCCCCTTTCTTTTAATGTTTTCAGCGCATCGAGTAGGACCAACACTCCCTTGGAAACTATCAAGTTAGACAAGAACAGAATGTGCGGTACATCATTATGCCTTTCCGCAGAAGTTATTTTGCTATTCGTATCGGGAATCCCATTAGGGCAAATCATCACCTGCTCACGTTTCACAACCTTTTCTATATCAGCATACAGTCGCCACGACAGCAATATAACCTTCGTGTTCCGGTATACCATAGGCAGCAACCATCGGTAAATATGCCTATCCACATCTTTAGCCATCCCCTTGTTATGTTGGTGTATCACCACTTTATGCCTAAAAAGTTTGCACAGCAGTACAAACGGAGCATCCTTCAGAAAGCCCACTCCATGGCAAGTGATGGCAAGATAGCACAGGTCGTACTTGCGCGTAGTCAACAGCCAAAGCGTCTTGGCATAAGCCCCGATGAACCTCACCGCCTTGCGTGCATACAGCGACCACGACCTTTTGTCAATCTCCTCCATCGTGCGCGAAGTGGAAAGATTCACAAAGTCCATCTCAAACTCATCGTTCAGCACGCTACTCTCCTTGATGCTCTGGCTCACCATCGACGAGCCATGTACTGGCGGCGGCATGGGACAAACAAACAGAATCTTTGTATTATTTTCCAACATAATACCTAAATAACTTATGACTATTAACTGAGATAGAAATCCTCTAATCTATAATTCCCATCCTGCAATAGGTTTGACCGACTTAGCTGGTGAGCCAACAATCAGACTATTGGATTCAAACTTGCTTCCCGATACAAAACTTGTTGCACCAATAACGCAATTACTCGGCACATGCGAGCCTTTCAAGATAGTTACTCTACAGCCTATCCATACTTTATCCCCAATACGAACCTCTTTGTCGGGATTCATTTTTTGGATACACCCCTTGTCACTATAGATGGAATGTGTGTCACTATCCATTACCAAACAATTCCAGGCAAACTGTATGTCACGCCCCATAATGATGCTTTTGTAACATACAAACTGCGAGTTGGCACTTACAGCAAAGTTATCGCCAAGATACATCCTTGCTCCATGCTTAACGAATATCTTCGTTCCCAGTCCGATGTGTGCAGTGTGCTGAAATACCAATTCTCCGCCTCTTTCCACCGTCAAGCAAGTGGTATGCTTGGGGTCCGAGACATCAGCTTCATGGGATCCAATGACAATCATAGCCATACCTACATGATTATCATCTTCAATTATTATTCGTCCTTTAACGCTGACGCGTGTTCCATAGCGGACATAAAACGGTAGCTTCAGCGCCTGTTTCAGTGGCAGGTGGCGGAAGTTAAACCATAATGATTTGGGCAAAGACAGTAAATATTTAAAATAGATATTCATGATTCTTTCGACCGAACTAAAAATTTTTCCCCAAACTTTCGCGTGTCATTGATAATCTTGCAAGGATTACCGACCACAATAGAATAATCAGGAATATTCCCTTTCACAACAGATCCGGCTCCAATGATACAAAATTTTCCAATCTTGGTACCAGGTAAAATCACGGCTCCAGCACCGATGAAACTATTTTCTCCAATGCTGACGCCATTATAAGCAAGAGCATGAAATGAAGAAATACATTCATTAACCTTATTGATAGCTATCAACCCTTTTAGAAAAGACCAATCATGTGTAAGGATTATCACATTAGTAAAAATAACTACCCCCCCATTATGGTCAATCCTCCAGATGGGTCTAAATGCGAATGTGAGTCAATGTATTCCGGACTTCCAATAAAAATGACACCCGCTTTCTTATGGGCTCTTACAATCCATTTGTCATACCCCCTTCTGGCAATCAGCTTTATTGCTACAGCATACCAACGAAATACATAATACCATATTCTGTTCATGTAACTCATATTTTATACTAATCGTTTATCTCATTTTAAAACATTAATTCCATTGTATTCAGACAATGAATAACTAAATGCGAAAAGCCCATGTTTACCTCCCTATTAGTTTTTTTACATCTTTAATATCAGCTACTTTATCATAAGAATGGATGGTGAAAATCCTTCTCTGAATAAATCCTGGCATCAAGGCAAGAAGCAATATAGGATAAGTTTCTTTCGCAAACGGCCTATAAACAAGTGACTTCATACATTCACAAATGGTCTTCCACCTATCACCATACCGCAAGTTCGTACTAGCCTTCATTTTGTAGAAACGACCTATGAAATGCCTCAATTCATGTTTTTTTGAATACTCCGTTTTCAGTAATAATTTCAGTCCATCGCAAACAGGGTCTCCTTCATCATTTGGGCGAGTTGGCCTTTCTGTAAATGAATTTGTAGCTGGCATCATATAAACTGCTGTCGCTTTCTTTGTATATGCCCAGTCGGTTTTTATTGCAATTCTTGCCCACGTAAGCAAGTCCTCGCCAGAGGTAATGCCAACGGGAAAACCACCTATTTCCTTCAATAAGGACTTTTCTACACATGTTGTAATGCTGCAAACTGGTGGATGGGAACAACTGCATATTTCAAAATAATTAGTTAAAATTCCACTTTCTCCTTTAAATGGTATTTTATTCAGAATAATATTATAATCTGTACCATTTATGTTATTGACATAGTTTGAGGACCATGCCCTGCACTGGGAATATTGTCTAATCAGATTTACAAGGCTTTCAAGGTGATCTGTCAGCCATACGTCATCAGCATCAAGGAATGCCACATATTTTCCCTGAGCCTCTTCTATTCCTCTGTTTCGGGCAGCACTGACACCTCCATTCTCTTGTCGGATTAAATGGATTCGTGTGTCTGTGAATTGTGCCACAATAGCAGCACTATTATCCTTACTGCCATCATCCACTACAATTACCTCAAAATCCTTGTACGTCTGATTAAGCACGCATTCCAGTGTCTGCGCAATGCTCTTTTCCTTATTATATAAAGGTATAACAACAGATATCATTAATTCAACATATTATGGAATTATTTCTTCTTCAAATTCTCCGTTTTCAGTCAAGTCAATTGTCTTAAGGAATATGCCGAACAGCATAAACGGCAGTACATAGCCTTGTTGGGCGTATGTGATGACATTGTCAAATCCCATGCAAAAGAAACAGGCGGCAAAGGCTCCTACGGTTGTGCCGCCCAAGAGTGTCAACATCTTATTGTTCCTATACCTCCATGTGATGGCCAGCACTTTAAACAACATGAATACGGCAAACAAAATATAGAGACACAAACCAATATTGCCTGATTCCGACATCATCTGCACCCAATCAGAATGAATAAGAACCAATCCTCCCTTACTGTTTATGTCCTTCAGCCATCCCAACGCACCACCACAACCACTACCGAACGTGGGATTTGGATTGTAGCAGTGATTCATTATCCTTTTCCACATGTATTCGCGTCCGCTAGTTTCGATTTTAGCCTTGCCTACATTACTGATTGTAACGGTTTCAGCCTGTTTGCCAAACATTTTATCTTTTACGGGTTTGACAAAGAATACGGAGCCAACAAAGAGTGCTATCAAAAGCATCACGGCTGGAACAGCCCGTCCTTTTTTATAGGCTAAAAACAGAAGTGAAAGACCAAGAATGGATGCGCCGATACCTGTTCGCACACTCTCCAATATCGATGATAAAAACAACAGACCTGCTGCATATA
The DNA here is from genome assembly GCF_001915675.1 of Parabacteroides sp. merdae-related_45_40. Lineage (NCBI taxonomy): Bacteria > Pseudomonadati > Bacteroidota > Bacteroidia > Bacteroidales > Tannerellaceae > Parabacteroides > Parabacteroides sp. merdae-related_45_40. The sequence continues at coordinate 9,340 of NZ_MNQY01000056.1, forward strand.
AAAATTTCCTTTCAGACGTAAAAATATACAGCATTACGGGAATACCTATCAGTATTGCATAAAAGTCTGCCAAAGAAGCGTATGCAACGAATGTTCCTCCGGTTCCAAAACAAAGAAACCCATAAAGTGGACTAATCAACTTAGCAGATACTCCACCTATCAGAAATGAATAGATTACACAGATTAGTACTGTACGCTTCAAGAACACCCACAAGTCAAGCTCCTCCTTTACGGCATTATACCCCACCCAGAAATAGAGTATTGGTAGGCAAAATTTGACAATCATCATCCAGCCTTGAAAGATATAGTGAGAATAGGTAAGCGTATATAGATTCCATAATATGAAAATCAGGTATATCGTCATCACACCATCCCATTTCTTGACCCATCGGCGTGACATCAACAACATGAAGAATATCCATATAGCATATTTCACCAGTGATAGTGGTCCTAAAAACACCATTGCCGTCATTACACTGAATATCATAAACGACAAATTGTTGTTGCATTCATAATATTCGCCAACCTTAAACGGATGTTTTATGATCATTGTGCCACCGGAAGCATACTTATAGGCATAGTACAGAAGTATGACCGTGATTATTGCGTTAATGACAATAGCCATAATTACAATTTCGAATACAAGTTATTGATTAATTCAGAATAATGTGCAAATGAAAATCTTGCTACATGACCGATGGCATTCTGTTTCATGGTCATAAGCAATTCCCTGTCATTTACAAGCCGTATGGCTTTTTCTGCAAGCGAATCCGATGATTCCGGTTCATGCAACAAACCTACCTTACCATCACTTACCACTTCCGGTAATCCTCCGGTATTTGCCGCAACCACTACACATCCCCGTGCCATTCCTTCTATTGCAGTCAGTCCGAATCCTTCGCTGCGCGAAGGCATCAACAGTATGTCTATGCTGTCATAATACGCTTGCAAAGCCTCCTGTGGTTGTACGCCTGCAAACTTAACGACTTCATTCAATCCGGCATCATTCTTCTGTTGCTCCATTAGTGGACATAGCGAGCCATCACCCACTACCAACAAGCGCGTATTTGGATTCATGGCATGAATTTTTGCAAAAGCAGGCACTACCAAGTCCATTCCCTTGATAGGCTCCAGGCGGCTTACAACTCCTATGGTTATCACTTTGCCGATTCGTTGTTCTTTATTGGCTATGGAAATATAAGGTGGCAAGTTATTGTAAATGGTAAAATGATTGCCATGTCGGGTTAACTTCATTTCAGCTTTATACATTTGCGAATTTCCGAAGAACGAATTCTCTGCTCGTTCTGTAATACATTGAAATGCTGTAAGTATATATCGCGAAACGAAGTGTAATAATCGCAAAGAAAGATAGATGTCGGCAGCCGTATGAGCCGTCGCTACTATGCGCTTGATGCCTAACAGACGTAATATGATAATAGGGATGGCGCCCGGTGCCATGTACTGCACATGTACCACATCGGGTTTTACTTCCCTCAATACACGGTGCAATCCCTTATACAGGAGAATAACCGTGTTTGTTATCCCCACAGGTCTTTTCCCATCAGGACTCAATAAGCATACGTTGCTTCCAGCTTGCTTATAACGTTCCACCATGTTTGTAGAATGTTCAAAATAGCAGACTGTTGTCACTTTATGCTCTGCGGTGATAAGGGCCTTCACCAAATTGAGTGTCTGAATTTCTGTTCCTCCTGTCATCAGGCAAGGGATACATACTAATACATTCATTTATTTAGCAAATTATTTATATAATTTTCTCCCAACAGCCAGCAGCCGCAGCGAGTCTTTTTTAGAAGCACTGTAAGAACAAAACTTATCAGAAAATTTACAATTATCAAGCTTCCTGCCAAAAGGATAGGAAACATGTTCTACTAACTTATTTAAATGAAAGAGTCTGATTGACGTAGAAGAAAGCATAAATATCAACACCCAGAAATGGAAGATGTAAATGCCCATTGAAGAATTCCCAACAACATATATAAAAGCCGCGTTGACTTTTAATCCTTGTTTGTTATTCCAACGTTTCTTTACCAAGCAGAATAGAATACAAATGAGCAAACAAGTTGCTATTGCATGGATTATTGAACCTTCTCTATATTTTAGAGCAGGGGTGAAAACAAATATTCCGATGGCTATAATCAAGCAGATTATACAAGTAATATTCTTGCTTATAAAAGTCTCTAAACTATTATAAGAGTGCATCAATGCACCAACTACAAAATAAAAATACCACTTAACAAAATCTTGTAATCCAAATAAGTTTGGCAAATGAATTGCTATAAGTATTAAAGAAATTGGGAGTAATAATAAAGAATTTGGATGGGAATAATCAATACACATTGAAAACATGAAACACCAAAATAATGCTGTAAGAAACCATAAATGATAAAATCCCCCTCCGAGCAGTTCACCCACATCAAAGAAACCAGTGCTAAACATTATCAAGCATGAAAAAACGAGATAAGGGATCAGCAACCTTTTTTATTTTTTTAACAAAAACATTAAAACATCTTTTCTCTGTGGTTTCCGATAACAATATCCTGCAAGGAACATAAACATTGCTACTGAAATTTGAACCAATATTGCACTACCATAGAGTATAGCAGATTTATCTAAGAATGAATCACGAAAAAGATCATCCAACCTACCAAATATATGAAAACTTATGACACATATCATACATGTCATACGAAGGACATCAATATAAGTCTGACGTTCACGAATCATATTTTTTCAAGAGTCTTAATAATTTTGCAAAAATCAGAGGATATTTAAGAACAAACAGCTGATACAAGCTATAAGGAAATTTACCTACTTTTGTTGGATATTTCCGTATGTAATTTAGGAATACATTTACATCCCCTCTTTCGCTTTGTACCGACATCTTGATACCTGAAATATATTGCCTCGTTGAATTCTCTAAAAAATAATTCTTAAGTCGTTCTGAGCTTATTTGAGCCGAATAATCAAGATATGAATTTACAATCATAGCTATACTTTTTATCTTGTGTTGATTGACAGGCGAGTTCATTATTGAACCATTTCTTTGGATATAATCATAACAACTGAACTTGATCAACCCGGCAATTCGCATGCAATGAGCAATTGCCCATGGAATAAGTTGAGTATCCTCGTATGATATTCCAGGATAAAACTCAAAATTATTGTTGTGCCAAAACTGACGCTTAAATATATAGCACCATGCTCCGACAACAAAAAAGCCACTATCTAATAAAAAACTTTCTCCATCATAAACTTTTGACACGTCCGCTTCTGAATCGAATTTGTAAGGAAATATCTCCCTAAACGGAACTGAAGGAGCAACGACCAAAGCATCCAAATCATCTCTTTCCATAATCTCTAAACATTTTCCGAGACAATTGGAAGAAATGCAATCATCAGAATCAATAAACCATACATATTTACCTCGTGCTAATTTGAAACCATTATTACGGGCAACTGACAATCCTTGATTCTTCTGCGTAACAATTCTTATATTTTCGTAAACACCTGACAACCTCTCAATTGTAGAATAAGTAGAATCAGTACTTCCATCATTTACGATAATGATTTCATAGCTATCTCGTGGTAAATCCTGATTCTCGCAACTATGTACACATGCTTCAATGTACTTTTCCACGTTGTAAGCTGGAGCTATAAGACTAATAATAGGGTTCATATATGTTTCATTATTTTATTCACATAATAATATATAGTAGGCATTAAATCGTGACGATTGAAATTCAATTGGCATTTTGTTTTCCTGAAATCATAAAACCAATATTTACGCGATAAGGTACCATCCTTGACATGACAATAGTCTGTTGATAAATCCATCATGTATGTGTTGTTAACTGTCATAGGAACAGTTTGGCTGTTGAACAGCATTGCAGGAAGATTCACACCACTCGCGGTAGCGGCATAGGCAAGACCATCATGACGGAAATTGACTTCCATAAAATAATTTTTTGCATTCTTATGTAATAATTCCACACTGAATGGTCCATGATACCCTACATGTTGCATTAATTTTAATATCGAATGAACATCTACATTCAAGTTTTCTACCGATTGGAATACTCCAAAAGAGCATGGGCTATAGATTGTAGGATAATGGCGAATTTTCCGAATTCCTCCAGGAATATATACGCCATTAACGGTACTGACACCGATGAGGTTTATTTCGTATTCTTTTTCAATAAACTTTTGGATAATGAATTGGTTGCAAGTAGATGTTGCAGAAAGTGCTTTATTGACATCTTTTTGGCAGTAGCAAATATGTATATCAGATTTTTCTCCTGTATTGCTATTGGCCGGCTTCATTAATATTGGGTATGAAACAGTAGGGAAATCTTCGTTGCGATTATAGATGATTGATTGTGGTATTGTTAAGCCGCAATTTTCGGCTAAACGGCATTGTTCATCTTTATTCAGTAGGTTTCCTAAATGTCTTCCTTTCATTGGAGTTATATACAGGGAACAAAGGGTTGTTTCATACTCATCTATATATTGGGTTGCAATGTCATTCGTACAAATGATTGTCTGTTGTTTGGTCTTGTCCGCAATACGAAGCAACGTAGGCAAGCAATCATCAATAGTTTCCATTTGGAAAATCTGTGATTTTTTCAAATATCTACTTTTTGAAACAAACAGACGATCGTCACCCACAAGCAACAAAACGATATCTACTTTCGCTTCTCCAAGACTCCGAATTAAACCAAGCGTATTGTTAAATGAATCACCTATAACAATTGCTTGTTGCTGCAATCTACTCATTTTAAACTAAAATAAAGTTCTCTATTCCATTTATTCGCCTTTACAAACACTTTCGGCAACACTCCGCTCCACGGTTTGCCGCATGGTGCCAAAGGGCGTATATAAGCATCCATAGCATCAAGCTTAATCCGATGTTCGGCAGGAGTCATACACAATTGTGCTGCATTTTTCCAATCCAAATCACGCCACACATTATAGTACCATACCCATACACAGTACATCCAAAGTTTAGCAGAGTGGGGGGCTATCTGTTTTACTATTTCAGCAGTTTGAATATGGTCACTCCAACCTTCTCCCCAATGAGGTACTAAAATTGTATCGGGTTGCAATTCATCAATCAACGCTTTCAATCTGTCTGTTTCCGTATTATTCATGGAAATGCCTCCATCGGGATAATTCAACTCGTGAATATTCTCAATCGGCAATCCTACAATGGCAGCAGCATTACGGGTCAGTCGGCGACGTGCTGCAACTATATCACCTGATGAAGTATCACAACAACCGTGATGAGAGCCTTCTCCTCCTGTCATGATTACAACATGAGGTGCTTTATTCTCTTTTACAAGGTGGGCTATCAATCCCCCACATCCTATTATTTCGTCATCGGGGTGAGGAGCAACAATCAATATATGCCTATCCGGTAGAAACTTTCGCGCTTTACACGCCATTATCCTTAACCATACACAATGTGCATAACGGAGCAAATTTTTCATCCTATAAGAAATTTACCAAAACGAGTTTTAAGTAAAAGCCATGTCAGTCCCCATGAAATGATGAATGCCATCAATGAAAATATTAGAGGGAATAAGGTGGTATGCTCAATAGCCCAATAATCTAATGGAAATAATATATTTGCCATACTCCACAAAGCCAATATTCCTCCTAATGTTGCAATTGTTCCCATCAGGTTGTTGTTTCCATATTCCCATGGAACAAAATAGCTAATAATCACATAAATGCTAATTCCACAGACAATTACGAACTTTTGGCTAAATCCTTTAGTAATTAAATGTTCATGACTACAGAACCATGTTCCGAAAGCGAACCAGCAAATCCATAGGTGAACGTTATGCACACCTATTATCATCGGAACAACTTTTCCTACCAGTGAAATAGCAAACAGCACTAAAAGGGTTAAAATAGCAACCCATGCTCTGTTGTTCATTATAAACGGATGTATCAAATATGTAACAATAAAACACCAAAATAACATAGGGAGAAACCACAAATGCCAGTAAGTCCAGCGGTAAAACGGTTCCCACGACAAGCTGTTCGTTGTTAACATAAAAAATATGGTAAAGACAAAGAATGGTATCATCAGACGAACAAACTTGTCTTTTATAACTTTAACTAACGACAACGGCTTACGTTTTAATTGTCTTCCAAAAAGGAAACCGCTTATAAAGACAAACATCGGCATTGCCAAGTTAATAAGTCCATATTGATTAATCAATTCATATTGTTGACGATATAATTCTGCTACATCAGTCGGAAAAATGGTTGGCATACATCATTCCATACCCATGGAAAAATACCACCACTACAATGCACAATATGCGCAATAAGGCAATATCGCATCTGTATCCTTTGCAATTGACAAGCATTTCTTGTTAAATTAAAGTTTTGTATAGTTTAACTACTGCCTCAGGAGAGACTTTTTCATATAGTTTTTTGGAGGCACAATCGGCAAGTACGCCTTTTTCCCATCTTGCAATTATTTTATTTAAGGAGGAAACAATGGAATCAACGCTCTGATTATCGGCTAAAAATTCACCTTCTTGATTTAGTAGCATATCTACTGCAAATCCATTAGCTGGGGAAATCGCCAAAATCGGTAACCCGGTTTGCAGATAATCTGTGAATTTACTTGATAAGAAAATACCTTTTTCCAATCTGGCTTCGAGAAGTACTAAGATGTCATAAGTTTGCATTTTAGATAATGCTTCCATATATGAAAAACTACCGATACATTTTACGTAATCCTGAAGACTGTATTTCTTTATTAATTGTGATGTATAATCATTGATATGGCCCATTATGTGAAACTCCAAACTAGTAAAACCACTATCAATAACGTAACGTAAAGCCTGAAAAGTAGTCTCTGGATTACGTTCCACTGAAAGATTGCCGGAATGGAGCAACTTTAACTTGCAATCATTAGTTCTTTGAACTGATAGAGGCCAAAAATTCTGGCACAAGCCAATATGTGGTATTGCTATAGTCTTTTGTTTTTTCAAAAATGGGAAGAATGTTACAAAATGCTGCCTAAGGCTATCTGACGGAAACGTATTAATATCAGCAGATTTAAGTAACCGGGCCGTCTCTATCATTTTCCGTTTCTGCTCTTTGGCTGTATAATCATGTTTATATAATCCAGGCCATATTGGTGCGGCGGGGTCATTCCAGTTGGCAATCCATTTAATCCCTGTTTTCTTTTTTAACTTTTCGCCAATGAAATGTGCTGTATCATTAGGAGATCGGGTTAAAATCGCATCATATTGATTGGTTGATATGAGTTCAACTGCTTTTTCATAAGCGCGTCGCATCCAGCGTACACCGGGCACAAAACTTCCTCCCATTATTAAACCTGAATAAACGACATCCGCAAATTGTTGGATTCTATTCCCCGATTCATAAGTGATAGTATGAGCCGTCGGTTTAAGCATGTTCCATGGTTCCGTCCAATCAGTTCCGTATGAAGGACCTTCATCGATACGTGAAATAACATCCACTTCAATCCCTGCTTGCAGCAAGGCCATTACTAATTTTCCATTACACAAATTTTCTGAGAAGAGATAAGGCGGATACCCTGTAGCAATCATCAATAGTCTCATCGTATATTATCTTAAGGCATTTACTATCCGGGCACATGCTTTTCCATCTCCGTAAGGATTGATTGCATGGCTCATTTCTTTATAATATTCCGAATTATCGATAAGTGCAGACACTTCATGAACAATTTTGTCATAGTCGGTACCGACAAGTTTTACAGTTCCTGCTTCCAAAGCTTCAGGGCGTTCTGTAGTATCGCGCATCACAAGCACCGGCTTTCCGAGTCCGGGCGCTTCTTCTTGAATGCCTCCCGAATCGGTAAGCACAATATAAGCCTTACTCATTAAATGGACAAACTCCAAGTATTGCAATGGCTCAATAAAAAAAAAATTGGATCGAGTGAGATTTTCTCCAAATACCTCATGGATAGGCTTGCGCACATTGGGATTAAGATGCATGGGATATACAAAATCCACTTCAGGATATTTTTCAGAAAGATCTTTCATGGCTGTTACCATGCGAATAAAGCCATCACCAAAGTTTTCGCGCCGGTGCCCGGTGATAAGTACAAGTTTCTTGCCTTGGTCAAGTCGCGTAATATTGTAGCCAGCCGTGGCAAGAATTTGCTCTTGCTTCGAGGAAAGAGCCGCATCATTTCTGAGTTTGTCAACGACCATTTGCAAAGCATCAATGACTGTATTACCTGTAACATAGATTTGCCCTTGGGCACTTTCGACTATCAGGTTCTTCTCTGACAAAGGTGTGGGCGCAAAGTTATAAGTGGCTATTCGTCCTGTAATCTGTCGATTCATTTCCTCTGGCCATGGGCTATGGATATTGTGTGTGCGAAGCCCTGCCTCTACATGACCTACGGGTATCTGCATATAGAATGAAGCCAAGGCTGCTGCCGTGGAGGTGGTTGTATCGCCATGTACCAGAACCACATCCGGACAACATTCTTTGAGTACGTCTCGCATTCCTGTAAGCACACGAGCCGTAACATCATACAGATCCTGTCCCTGTCTCATGATGTTGAGATCGTAGTCAGGCTTTATATCAAAGATAGTAAGCACTTGGTCAAGCATCTCTCTGTGCTGACCTGTAACACATACTATAGTCTTAAATTGCTCTGTGTACTTTTGAAATTCCTTAACCAGTGGACACATCTTAATGGCTTCAGGGCGTGTGCCAAAAACCAACATTATTGTTTTCATCGTGATAATATATTTATTGCAGTCATTAAATCCGAACTAATTTTTTTTGCTTTTTCTTGAGAACGATTGAATTCCAATTGACTTATTTCATCCAAATTGGTATTTAGTCTATCAAGTACTTGTATTAAAGCTTGAATTGAAAGTTGTTTGTCATCAATCGCATTTAATGCCATATCAAATTGCTGAAGGAACTTGATTGTCTTGGGATGATATGCCAATGCTATTAATGGAGTTCCGGTAGCAAGGGCAAATATGGTACTGTGTGTTTTATGCCCAAGGAATATCTTGCATTTGGATACTTCCTCTAAATGCTCCAGTGTTTCCATATCATCTTCGTATATGAAACATTTATCTGCCCGAAGCACTTTGGCGATTATTTCAGCAATGAAACCACGGTCATCAGGAGCAGAGCCTTTTATCTCCATTGGGAAAAAGCGTATCGAATAACCTTTATCTATTACGTAATTACAAAAATCTGCGATTGTTTGCTGATAATGCTTTCGTTCTTCAACGGTTCGGGATTGCGTACAATAAATAGCAATTCCAACCACATTGTCTCTTTGCTCTATCGGAAGATACTGTATATGGTTTGCCAATGTCAGTACACTTTCGTAGGTCGGTATAACTTCTGCTTCCTCTTTACCCAAAAATGTGTGGATTTCCTTGACAGATTTTTCTTCCCTAGGCATTAATATACTGTTAGATAATAGACGTTGAGTAAGTAACCTATTTTTGGGATTATGAAAATCGAATGGTCCGAAAGATTGGGAGAAGCATATTATTCTCCTATATGATGAAGCCACCATTGCATCAAAGTTAATGCTTGAGACTAAATCGCGTGACAACATTGTAGTAAAATGATGTCCTCCCACGCTTATTACTACACTTGATTGTTTTAATGCTTTTTTAAATTCAGGATTAGCCAAAAAACGAGCAAGAGATACATTTCTCATAAAAGATTCACGGAGAAGCGTAAACGTGTATTTTTTGAATCTATTCAGAAATCTCCAATAGAATTTATATTTCTTCACTCTATCATAATCCCACCCCCATGGTACAAACCTGATACCTTCAGACGAATAGTATTTGTACCCGTTCCATAACTCCGGGTCTGATGTTGAAACAGTTATTTCTACATCGCGATATATTGATTTAAGAATACGGCACATTGCATAAAGTACAGCCCTATCCCCCTTATTCCCGGAATATTGATTTATTAACAAGATTCTCATATATTTTTCCTTTCTGGAGTTTGGTTAACAATATCCGCATACCCCATTACTGCACAGATTATAATCTGATGATGAACAGGAATATGAAGCAGTTCTCTTATTTTTCGTTCTTCATTCTTATCCTTTTGTGCCCATGAAAGTATTGTTGCAGACAGCCCTAATGTAGTTGCCCCCAACATTATATTTTGAACCCCAAGACAAGTATCTACTGATGGCAAAAAGATTTCACTAGGCCACACATATCCCCTTATATTTGCTGTAAATACCCAAAAAGAGGGAATAAATTCACTAAATCCAGTTCCTCCTTTACAATATTTGAGACATTCCTTTGATAATTCAGGATTATTGGTCGCATAAATTTCAATGGGCTGTTTATTACAACTACTGGAAGCCCAGTTTGCCAAATTCTTTAATTTTATTACGTCTTCATCAGAAATTTTCTTTAAGGAAAATGAACGATTGGAACGACGTGCCATTACCAATTTTTCCAATTGCTCAAAGGAAACATTTATTGTTGGCTTCTCACCTCGTAAGGGAATGAAATTATCCTCTACCTGAAGATGTTCGTATGCTATAATTTTGCTTCTAGCCCATGTGAGAGTAGAATCGGTTGCATACTCTGTCTTTTCCAATCTTTCAATAAGACTTTTAAGTATAGAATAATATTTTTTACTGTGACCAGGCGAGGCATCAACCCTATGCAATCCTTTATCTATAATATGTGCATATTTTCGCATCAATAGAATAGCCTTGTCATCTGTATCTTCTAAAGACAAGTCAAAATTTGTTTCTGCATCAGCTATAATATCTTTATAATACGCCGGCACAATAATTGCTCCATTGGCAATAAGTTTATAAAGTTTACGCGGTAACAATGCTCGCATATATCTTCCGCACAATTTTCTTAATCTATTGAACATCCTCTATTTTTTATAAATCTATTTATGAATTTTCTCATTCCAGAATTGAAACTATACATTAATGACAGCAATATTGTAGCATAGCTAATAATACTTAGTAATGCATATAACATCCATGATAAATAATTTTCTGATGGATTTATTGACAACAAGGGTATTATAAACTTGATGATCAAAATAGCAGGAAACATGACACATAGAAGCATTATAAACAATCCTTTCCAGTATTTCCACACAGGTTCACGAAATCCTTGGGAAAATAGAAAATATGGTTTCCAAATACCCACTATTAATACCTGACTTGTAAGTCCTCCTAACAATATACCGGGCAATCCCCATTTTGCGCCACACGCTATAGCGACACTTAAATTTATCACAATCTCTGCAAGTGGTGCCCAAATATCAGAAAACATTCCATATCCGAATAGGAACTGCATTACTCCACCTCGTGTGTAACTAATGAACACATTCAAAACGACAAGATATAGCACAATCTCAGGAAGGATATATTCATGTCCTAACCAAATGGATATAAATGGTTCAAGCAATATGAAAATGGAAAATGAAAATACACCTCCAACAAAGTATCTCATATTCAGCAATTCCCAAAATAAGTGCAATATTTTAGTTCGGTTGCCTTCGGCAATCAAATTTCCGATGCTTGCTTGAGAACTTTCAAGGAAAGAATTTACAAATTGTGCCAGTTTATCGGTAATGATTGTATAATTTCCATAAAATGCAACAATCTGAAGATTTACGAAAGAATATATAAGGAACGGGGCTGTCTGATACTGTACAAAATAGCTTATTTTCTGTACGAACAGCTGTTTCGTATATTTCATCACCTCCGGATATTTCTTGAACAAAGCCTTTCCTAACCGCACTTCTGTCCGTAACCACGGATAAGTCTGGTTGATTTTCCAATTAAGAATAAATGAATAGATGATGCCGAAAAGAAGCTCTATCAATACCCACAGATAGAAGCTGTGCGTATAATAGGCAAGAGACATCTGGATAAGGGTCTTGATGATATTTGCTGACTGGAAATATGCTGTGACTACATAATTGCGTTGGTCGGCTCCAAGCAGGTTTTGCCGGTAATTGATAAAATAACCGATGAGCGAGGAGACGAGAAAGGAGAAATAGGCAAAGTAAATAAGCAATATATCAAACCCCGTAGTACTATCGGGGAATATCAGTGGCAGAAAACAGGCAAGCACACATCCGGCACTCAATATCATGATGCCTATGCACCGATAGAGATAGCCCATAACGGAAATAATCTCATTTATCTTCTCTTGGTTCCGTTCAAACAAGGGCTTGTAGAGCACGTATCCTATAGCAGAACCGATACCTAACTCGGCAAGGTTGAGAAAACCGAGCAAGTTCTGGAGCGTACCTGTCAAACCTACGAAATCTGCTCCGAGGCAGTCAAGAAATATCTTGCGCGAAAAGAAACTTAATGCAAGTGTCAAGAAATAGAATACAAGGTTGACACGGGCATTGAGCAACGTCTTTTTTACACGTGACTCTGTGGTGGTTTTATTTTCCATGACGTATGTAATTGGAAATCAAAATATAGTTTTGACAATTTGTCGGAGGAAACACGACTGCCGAAATAAAATGGAATTTACGGCATTGTCGTCAAGTTTAATTTATGGTTTGTCGAGTATCGCGATCTTGAACCGGTTGTCTGATTCGTCTTTTGATTACCATAAATCGGCTTTGAACACCTGTTCGTGGCCGGTTTGTGGTAATTTTTGTTTGCACAGGACGGCTTCTAAAACGGCAAGACCGTGCGTGTCACTGCCAGCCAAGTCATAGAAGCCGTTCTTCAACAGCCATTCGGCTTTCTTTTTGACTTCCGTTCCATAGCCGCCAACAATGCTGGACAAATTGAGTTGGAACATCACGTTCATCTCCTTCAATTGCCGGTAATCGCCAGCATCCATATACACATATCGTTCCGGATGTGCCAGGACGGGGACATAGCCTTTTGACTTGATGCGGAGCAGGATGTTGTTCAACCCCATCGGTGGGTTAAAATAAGAGGTTTCCACCAACAGATGTTTCCCTTCATTTCCCAAAGGAAGCAGGTCGTTCTTAGCGAGCCGCTCTTCAAACAGGTTGTCGAGCATGTTTTCCGCAGCAAGATGAAGTATGATATTCCCTTGATAGGCGGCATTCAGTTCCATAAACCGTTCTTTCAAATCCTCCGTACGGTTCGGTATGTCTTCCATGATGTGGGGCGTGAGCCAAACCTCGCTGATACCCAACTCCTCATAAAGGGAGAGAACTTGCAGGGATTCCTGCATCGTCTGCACACCGTCATCCACACCGGGAAGCAGGTGGCAGTGCCAGTCGGTAAATCCCCGGAAGATGTCGCTATCCTTCAAACTTACCTGTTTTCTAAAGGGCCACATCTTGTATCCTTTTTTCTTCACTCTTCATTTTTTCCGTATCCTGCAAGCCATACTTGTACCCATACTTATAGCCATATTTATAGCCGTACCGCCCACTGCCACCATCCGTCCCATTGAGAATAACGGACATGTTCTTGTATGTCTTATCGGCATAGAATTTCTCTATCTCCGGCAACATGCTGCGGTCAAGCAATCCGGCACGTACAATGAATAGGGTCATGTCCACCAGCTTATTGATGATGGCGGCATCTGCCACAATTTCAACCGGCGGGCAGTCGATGAAAATATAATCATATTCCGCACGGAGGTCGGTTATCAGTTGTTCCAGGCGTTCGGAAAAGAGCAATTCTGTCGGATTTGGAGGAACTGTGCCAACCGGAATAAGATCTATCTTGGCATCTCCTGATGGTTTGACAATCACATCCTTGATGTCTTTCACATCTCCTGCCAAATAGTCGGAAATGCCCTTCTTTGGTCTGCCTGCGTATTGGCTCAAAGAAGCTTTGCGCAGGTCAAGGTCTATCGCTATAATCCGTTTACCCTTGATGCCTAAACTGGTAGCGAGGTTAAAGGAGATAAAGGTTTTTCCGCTGCCCGGATTGGCGGAAGTAATCATGATGACGTGGGATTCGCTTCCCTTGTTTTGCATGAATTCCAAGTTGGTGCGTACTACGCGGAACGCCTCGTTGATGACATTGCGACTTTTCTCCTTAACCACTACCGCACATTCCTTTTCCTGTGTCTGCCGGGAGAATTTCTTTTTCTTACGAAAATCAAGTGGTATTTCGCCCACGAACGGAATAGTAAGGTTCTCCAAATCTTTGCGCCCGCGAACCACCGTATTCATGTTTTCTTTCATAAAGATGATAACCACAGGTATCAGCATTCCCAGGGCGAATGCCACCAGCAGGATATTCTTCTTGACCGGAGCGGTAGGTATCATGCTACCGCCGGGCTTGGTGATAATGCGGGTATTGTAAGCCGTAAACGCCTGTGAAAGTTCATTCTCTTCACGTTTCTGCAACAAATACAGGTAAAGTGACTCCTTCACCTTTTGTTGACGTTCCACACTAAGCAAGTATTTGGACTGCTTCGGGTTGGAGGCGATCTGCGAGGTTGCCTTGCCTCCAATAGCCTCCAAACTTCTGATTTGCGCACGCAAAGCCACCATTTGGTTGTCGATAGAAGAAATCAATGCATTTCGCATAGCATCCAACGATTTGTCCATTTCTCGAACCAAGGGGTTCTTGGTACTACTATGTGCCACCAAGCTGTTTCGTTCCAATAACTTAGTATTATATTCATTCAGCTGTGTGGAAAGGCTTGCATTTTCAATACCGTAATTGGCAGGGAGCAACTGGTATTTGTTAGTTTCATTGGTCAAATAATTCCTGATATACCGGGCCATATATGCCTGGTTGTTCAATTCACGAATTGCGGTATTGGCCTCATTGGCTTGAGTCATATACATACTTGCCGCCGCCTGTACATCCGGCAGCAAATGCTCACTCTTGAAGGAGGATATATCATCATCCACATTGCCGAGTTCTCCTTCAATTACCCCTAAACGTTCATTGATAAACATGGAGGTACTGACCGCTATCTGATTCTTGTCCCTTACCCAGTTCTCGTTGTAAACGGCTATAAGGGTGTTAAGTACATCTTCCGCCCGTTGGGTAGACACATCTTGGAAAGACAGCGTGATGATATTAGACTTCTCATCGTTCTGGGATATCGTCAAGTTGGCAGAACAACCTGCTGATGCCGCAGCCAAAGACTGGCGGGTTACATAAATGGTACTTTCCATTTTACCTGAATAAGTTACCGACGGAACGACGACAACAGGTCCTAAGGGGCTTTGGATGCTGTCGTTCAAATTGCCTTTCACGATATCGGCATTTTCTATTTCTGTTCCATTCCGTGTAAAAGAGGATAATTCCACTGAACCGTCTTTTGCCAGATGAAGTTCGAAAGTGGCGGATTCATTCTCTGAAAGATTAGGAATCGACACCTGGACAGGAAGTTGATTTCCGTATACCGTCTGTTTATGGAAACGTCCGTCTGTCTGGTAATTCATTTCCAAATGCAATCGCGACACTACTTCACGCATGATATCGGGAGATTGCAAAGTTCCTATCTCGTTATAAACGTTGGTGTTGGTCTTGAACAACCCCAAATCGGAAAAAGATTCCATATCCGCAGAAGAAGATTTCCCTTTGGAATCGTCTTTAATCAAAATAGAGGCAGTCCTGACATATACCGATGGGGTTCTCAACAGATAAAAGGTTGCAACCCCTAAACATAAAACCAACGAAATGACAAACCAGTGCCATTTGTTCAGGCAGAGATAAAACAAATCCTGTATGGTAATGAAATCCTGTGTATTTTGTACAGTTGATTTATTCTGAATAGTAGTCATTTCTCTTTTTATTTAACGATAAGTACAGCAATAGAGGTCAATAAAGATGCCAGGGAAATCCAGAAAGAGGTACTACGCACATTGTTCCCGTTTACGGTAGACTGACGGGCTTTGGTAGCATTAGGCTCCACATATACCACATCATTCTGTTGCAGATAATAAGCAGGCGAAGTG
>NZ_MNQY01000057.1:0-24712 GCF_001915675.1 Parabacteroides sp. merdae-related_45_40
ATGACTTGTGCCAATCGGTTCTTGTCCGACATGATGATGCAATAAGGCATTTTTTCGACAAAAGAAATCTGTACCCCTTCGGGTGCTTTTAGGCGGGACGATTGCTCGATATCGGATAATAGGGCGTTGATGTCTATCTCAGAGTCGATAAATTCCAATGTGCCGGCCTCGATTTTGGCTACGTCCAGGATATCGTTGATTAGTTGTAGGAGCAATTCATTGTTGCTGCTGATGATATTGATATATTCATTCCGTTCCTCTTCGTCCTCCGCCATGGTCAGCAGGTTGGAGAAACCGACAATTGCATTCAGCGGCGTACGGATCTCATGGCTCATATTGGCCAGGAAAGCCGATTTCAAACGGTCGGATTCTTCTGCCTTGTCTTTGGCTTTTCTCAGTTCTATTTCGTCTTCTTTCTGTTTGTCGATCAGGATCAGTAATTTATTTTTCAGCTTGCTGGTGCGCAGGTAAAAGTAAAGCACCATGATCAGGAACAGTAACAACACGATTGCGACCAACAATAGGATTTCAAATTTATATTGGACGAATAATCCCACCTCGGTATTAATAAATACGGAATGAGGAGGCAGTTCTTTTGTCGAGATGTGCCGTTCTTTCAGTTTCTTGGCATCGAATGTATATAGGTTCGGAATTGTTTCCGTGTCCAATTTTTCAGGATGTTCCTTTAAAAGGTGGAGAGCCTGACGGGCCAGATCTTTTCCTATGGAGCGGTATTGGGGTATACAGCCTCCGATTGCCCAATGCCCCAGCCCGATGGAAGTCAGTGAAAATGCCGGTACTTTGGGATTTGCCAACATCATGGTGTAAGTTGCGTTGCCGACATAGTATCCGTCATTGACATCTACACGCCAGGTTCCCAGAAGAATGATGCTTTGCGGGGGTAACTGCTTGATCTCCTCGATGATGTTATAGATGTCGTTCTTACGCCCGTCCAAAGGGATGAAGTCTATCCCCTTTATTTTGCCGATTTCCTTTTTTACCAGGGCTTGGAGAGAAATACCGCCATAGCTGTTGTCTGTGATAAGGGCAAAATGTTTGGTACTCGGATACAATTTCCGGACCAGTTCTATATTGGCTTTGATATCATAGTTGTAGACGAATCCAGCCAGGTTTCTTCTCTTGTTTTTCAGGTCTTCTACATTTACACTTTCGGGAGTCCATTCCGCTACGTTTATATTACTGTCAGGTAATAAGACGGCATTTCGGCTGACCATGCCGCAAAGTATCGGAATATCTCGGATTATGCTGTCATCTTGAGAAAGGTAGGAGGCCCATCCTTCTTGTCCGAGTATAACGATCAGGTTAGGGCTGTTTTCTCCCTGATATTTGTTCAGCAGTTTACGCATTCTTTCCTTCCAGAGGGGAGCTTCGGGCAGGCTTTTGCAGTTCATGTTCTCGATTACGACAGGCGAGTTTCCCCCCTGTTTCTTATACTCTTCCATGAATTCGGAAATATTTTGCGTCGTATTGCGTGTGTCGGGATTGTAAGAACTGATGATCAGGATAGGGTTATTTTCATCAGCATGGACCCGGCATGTGAAGAGTAGGCATATGACAGTGAAAAAAAATAGCCATCTGTACATTACTTTGTAGTCTGATGATTTGCCCATTAAGTAAATTTTATTCTAAACTCCCAAATAGATTCCTTTTGAATCCCGCATGCAAAAATAGGAATTATTTGGTATAAGCTTGCATAAATCAACACTTTTCTAAAATTCGATCATAAGTCCTATGCTGGGTAATAGGGTCCCGGTACGTCGTTCTACAGGTTTTAGTTCATATCGTTGTTGGTCGAGAGGTGCGTCCGGATTTAGGATTTTACCTGTTTTGATATACACATCCTGTTCTTTATATTTGGAATTCAGAATATTCTGAATGTCAATATAGGCCCCCAACATGAACTTTTTCAGATAGAAGGTCTTGTCTATCCGGATATCCAGTTGGGTGAAAGGTTTTAACCGTTCGCTGTTGAAGCGGCTGTAATCGTAATAGAGACTGCCGCTGGCGTCCCAAGCTTCGACCAGGCTACTTTTTTCAACATCGTAAGGGGTATAGGGCGCACCGCCCACAACTCTTAGTTTGGCTCCGATATCCCAGTTTTTAGGCAGTGCGTAGGTCCCGCTGAATGTAAAGAGATGGCGATTGTCCCAAGCTGACGGAATGTATTTTCTGCTCCCGCGTCCATCCTTGAATTCGCTCCGTACATAGGTGTAAGAAGCGATAAAAGTCAGCCCTTTATAATTATACCACCGTCCGGTAAGTTCGAGGCCGTATGCTCTTCCGGTGGCAGTCGAGTTGACTGCTTCGTTTCCTAAAACCCCGTAGTCCGTACCTTTGGAGGCGAGTGGAATGCTATCGACTAATGACATCGGGTATTGGTCGTATTTCTTGTAAAAACCTTCTGCCGAGAATTTCAGATACGAGGAAGGGCGATATTCCAGTCCGAGTCCTGCCTGGTCGCTTCGGATATAAGTCAGGTGGTTGGCTTTATTCAGGTAATTACCTTGATTGTCTTTGAATCCTAGAACCGTGTAAGGTGGCAATTCGTAATATCTGCCGATGCTTCCGTTCAGATAGACCGCTCCAAACAAACGGTAGGAAAGGGAGAGACGGGGCGAGAGTTGATCCAGGAGGTTGTTCATCTCCGGCGAATAGTCGTTGGCATCCGCCCGTACTCCTAAAGAAGCGGTGAAACGCTCGTTGTCGCTTTCGTATATGGCTGTGGCATAAAGCCCCCATTTCAAAAGTCCTAGATCTGTGTGATAGTTGATCACTCTGGGGATCGTGGTGAACTGTTTCTGGTATGTACGATTGGTGTAGGTCGCATATTCGAGGTTTCCGCCGACATTCAGCCGGAAGAAAGGAAAACGGAATATATTTTCACTGCGCAGTTTATTTTCGATTTCGTCCGAACGGTAATTGAGAGTCAGGTTCTCTTCCGAACTTTCGTCATTATCCCTGTATTTGATATTCTTATTGTTTAACTGGCTCCGGCTGACAATTAGCGAATAGATGTTTTTGCCAGAGTAATGTTTGTAAACAGCTCCTAATGTGTATGTCTTTTGCTTGACCACCGGCAGGTAGGCTAAGATATACTGGTTCTTTTCACTCATGTCTTCCATACCGGTGTTGAGTTTCATGTCGTCTATGGCTCCCAATCCCAGAATAGCCAGTTCGTTTTTCCGGTCGAATGTATGTTTCACTTTGAATTGTGCGTCTGTGAAGGTCGGCAGGAAAGGCAGCCCGATCATGTCGAACAGGAACTGAAGGTATGAACGGCGAATAGACACTTGGTAGGTCGTCTTCTTGCCGGCCGGTCCGTTGGCAGAGAATCCGATATCCGAAGCTCCTATCACTCCCCGTAGGGAGAATTTTTCTTTGTTTCCGTCCTGCAACTTGAAATCAAGAACCGAGCTAAGAGCGTTTCCACGCGCGGCAGGATAGGCTGCAGAGTAGAAATCGACTTCGCGTATGAAATCTGGGTTAATGATCCCGACAGGACCTCCGGATGCTCCCTGTGTGGAGAAGTGGTTGATGTTCGGTATTTCTACGCCATCGAGAAAGAAACGGTTTTCAGACGGTCCTCCTCCTCTGACCATCAGGTCGTTTCGGAAAGCAGCCGTAGATGCCACACCAGGAAAAGATTGCACGACCCTGGATATGTCCCGGTTTCCTCCGGCACTTTTCTCGATCTCTTTGAACCCGATCACGCGCAGTCCGAGCGGACTTTCTGCCGTCTTGCGGAAAGGAGAGGCGACAATGCTCACTTCTTGCAGGCTTTCACTACTTTCTTCCAGTTCGATCGGAAAAAACATGTCCTTGTTGGAAATTCTGAATTCAGCCGTAACTGTTGGTTTATAACCGATAAAGGAGGCTTGCAGGCGATAGCTTCCGGGAGAGACTCCGGTGATCTCGAATTGGCCGATCGAATCAGTGACAGTCCCTTCTATCGTGTTCCAGATGACCACATTGGCGAAGCTAACCGGTTCGCCGTTGGCGGCATCTTTTACAATCCCTTTTATTGAATATGTTTGTTGGGCCTGCATCATTTGTAAACCCGTAAACATCAAGAGTAAAAGAAAGATAAATTTTTTGGTCATCTTTGATTCTTGTTATGGTTACAAAGGTATATAAAAACCGGGATTAAAAACTTACCTTTGCAGGCATATTATAGAAATACATGCAGAACGCAACGAATCATATCAAACGGGAATTGCAACTGACGGCGGATGGGAGCCATACGCTTTTTATCCCTGAAATGGACGAACACTACCATTCTGTGAACGGCGCCGTGCAGGAGTCGCGCCATGTCTTTATTGAAGCTGGGTTACACCATCTGGAACGGAAAGAAATCGTCGTTCTGGAAATAGGTTTCGGTACTGGGCTCAATGCCTTCTTGACTTTGTTGGATGCCGAGGTGCATCAACGGAAAATACATTACTATTCGGTTGAACTTTATCCGCTTGATATGGACGTGATCGAGAGCCTGAATTACGGCGAAATGATCTGTGCCGGACGGAAAGATGTTTTCCAAGCCTTGCATCAGGCGGAATGGAATGTTGCGGTCCAGGTTACGGATTTCTTTGGACTGCATAAAATACAAGGAGACAGTAATACGTGTGTTTTGCCGGATCGGATCGACCTGGTCTATTTTGATGCGTTCGCTCCCGATAAGCAGCCGGAGATGTGGAATCAGGAAATCTTCAACCGACTGTATGCCCGCATGACCGGAGGCGGTGTTTTGACAACCTATTGTGCGAAAGGTGTCGTCAGACGTATGATGAAAGAAGCCGGATATTCTGTCGAAAGAATACCCGGCCCCCCAGGAAAACGCGAAATGCTTCGCGCTATTAAATTATAAAAGAGCTTCTATTTTAGATACGAATGTAGTTTTAGGAGCAGCACCTACCTGTTTATCTACAACCTTGCCGTCTTTGAAGAAAAGAACGGTCGGAATATTACGGATGCCAAATTGTGCAACCACGTCGTTGTTGTTGTCTACATCCATTTTGCCGATAGTAACACGGCCTTCATATTCGGTAGCCAGTTCATCGATGATCGGACCAACCATGCGGCAAGGACCACACCATTCAGCCCAGAAGTCAAGGACCATAGGCTTACCAGAGTTTACCAACTCTTCAAAATTTGCATCTGTAATTTGTAGTGCCATATCTTTAATTATGAATTATATATTCGAATTTTGTGCAAAAGTACAAATTCTTTTATACCATACAAATACTACCCGTTAATTTTAAAATCCATATTCTCGTTCGTTTGCAAGAATTCGACTAGGTTGCGTGTGACATTAAGCCGTATGTTTTGTGAGAAAAAATTCTGTATGACATTATGTTCGCCGTCAACCACCTTGAAATATAACAGGCTCTGACCCGGATTGTTTTTAATCAAGGTCGACAGTTCGTTTATGGTCGGTTCGTCCAAATCGTGGATCGGGACCGTAATACTGATCTTTTCGATCAGGCGGTCTTTCTCTTCCTGCAGCAATTGGATGGCTCCGATAGATAAGCTAAGGCGACCTGAATTGTAGCGGTCTTCCACACGCGCCTTGATCAGCAGGTACATGCCGCGCTTGCCGAATTTGCTGTAATCGACGTAATCTTTACCGAATAATGCTATTTCGCCGCTACCGGTAAAATCTTCTATCTTGATAATGCCGTAAGGATTCCCTTTTTTGGTCATCCCTTCGCGGAAGTCCGTAACGATACCGCCGAACAGCAAGTCTTTGCCTACCAGGTTTTCCTTGTCGTTTATTTCCGTCATGCCGGTATTACATACATATGTCAGTATAATGCGGTATTCATCCAACGGATGGGCGGAAAGATAGATACCGACCAGTTCTTTTTCTTTATTCAGGCGTTCGAGGTCGCTCCAACGTTCACATTTGGGAATCTCCGGTTTGGCGATGGCGATAAAAGCATCTCCTCCGAACAGGGAATTGGTAGCCGTGCTCTTGTCTGTCTGGAACTTATTGCCATAGCGAACCAGTGTTTCAAGGAATATTTCTCCTTTTCCGGTTTCGGCAAAGAACTGTTCCCGCTGGATGCCGAAATTGTCAAAAGCACCGGCTAATGCCAGCGATTCGATGTTTTTCTTGTTGCAGGCAGTCAGGTTGACACGTTCCACAAAATCAAAGATATCTTTGTACGGACCGTTTTTCCTCCGTTCTTCAATGATATTCTGCACGGCGGCTTCGCCGACACCCTTCACAGCACCCAGACCGAAGCGGATGTTCTTATTCTTGTCCACACTGAACTTCAGGATCGATTCGTTCACGTCCGGTCCGAGCACCTGAATGCCCATCGCCTTACATTCGTCCATGAATTTCGTGATATCCACAATATTCGATAAACTTCGGCTCAAGACGGCAGCCATATACTCGGACGGGTAGTTCGCTTTCAAAAAAGCTGTCTGATAGGCTACCCATGAGTAGCAAGTGGCATGGCTCTTGTTGAAGGCGTATGAGGCGAATTTTTCCCAGTCGGACCATATCTTCTGCAAAGTTTCTTCCTTGTAACCATTCGTCTTTCCACCCGCCATGAATTTGGATTTCAGGTGGTTCATCTTTTCGATCAGCTTCTTACCCATTGCCTTACGGAGGGCGTCACTCTCGCCACGGGTGAAGTTCGCTAACAGACGTGACAGAAGCATGACCTGCTCCTGGTAGACGGTGATGCCATATGTGTCTTTCAGATACCGCTCCATGACGGGAATATCGTACTTGATTTCTTCTTTTCCCTGTTTACGGGCGATAAAGGAAGGAATATAATCCATAGGTCCCGGACGATACAGGGCGTTCATCGCGATCAAGTCTTCGAATTTAGACGGTTGCAGTTCTTTCAGGTACTTCTGCATACCAGCGGATTCAAACTGGAAGGTACCTGTGGTTTTCCCGTCGCAATACAGTTTGTAAGTTGCCGGATCTTCCAGACTGATATGGTCGATATCCAGGTCATGGCCGGTCGTCAGCCGGATGTTTTCAATTGCTTCCTTGATGATGGACAGTGTTTTCAGTCCTAAGAAGTCCATCTTGATCAAACCGGTCTCTTCGATCACCGATCCTTCATATTGGGTGACGAGCATCTCTTCACCGGTATCTTTGTCCTTGGCCGTACTGACAGGTACGACATCCGATATATCGTAACGTCCGATAATGACGCCGCAGGCATGTACACCTGTGTTGCGCACGTTACCTTCCAGCATTTGGGCATATTTCAAGGTGTCGCGTGCCAGCGGGTCGTTTCCGGTAGCCGCTTCTTTCAGCTCCGGCACATAATTGATCGCATCCTTCAGCTTGAACTTCTTCATATCCGGAATCTTGTCCGGAACGAGTTTGGCGAGGCGGTTCGATTCGGCAAGCGGAAGCTTCTGTACACGTGCGACATCCTTGATGGCCGATTTGGTCGCCATCGTACCATACGTGATGATATGCGCCACACGTTCGGCCCCGTATTTTTCCGTTACCCAACGGAGTACTTCCCCGCGGCCGTCATCGTCGAAGTCGGTATCGATATCGGGGAGGGAAATACGGTCCGGATTCAGGAAACGTTCGAACAGCAAGTCATATTTGATCGGGTCGATGCGGGTGATCCCCAGACAGTAGGCAACAGCCGAACCAGCTGCCGATCCACGGCCGGGACCGACCGAAACGCCCAGTTCTTCGCGGGCGGCCCGGATGAAGTCTTGCACGATCAAGAAGTAACCGGGGAACCCCATCGTCTTCATGATGTGCAACTCGAAGTTCAGCCGCTCCTTGACTTCGTCGTTCAGATCATCTCCGTAGCAAATCTTTGCCCCGTCGTATGTGATCTTTTTCAGGTAGTCGGCTTCCAGTTTGATGCGGTATAGTTTTTCGTAACCGCCTAATTTTTTTATTTTGTCGTGTGCGGCCTCTTCACTCAGGACAACGTTTCCGTTTTCATCGCGGGTGAATTCGTCGAATAAGTCCTGTTCGGTGAATTTCTGGCGATATTCTTCTTCCGTCCCGAAATCTTCCGGGATGGCGAAGGTCGGCATGATAGGACCGTGGTCGATGGAGTAGAATTCCACCTTGTCGGCTATTTCCAGTGTGTTGCTGAGGGCTTCAGGAATATCAGAAAAGATGGTATTCATCTCTGCTGTCGTCTTCATCCATTCCTGTTTGGTGTAGCGCATACGGTTCGGGTCATCCAAATCTTTACCCGTACTAAGGCAGATTAGGCGGTCGTGAGCTTCCGCATCTTCCGCATTGACGAAATGAACGTCGTTGGTCGCGATAACCTTGATATTGTGTTTACGCGCCAGTTCCAGAATCGCCTTGTTTGCCGTAACTTGGTGGGGGTATACATCTTGTGCGGCGTTCGGGTCATGTGTCTCGTGCCGCTGTATTTCCAGATAGTAATCTTCTCCGAACAGGTTCTTGAACCAAAGGACCGATTCTTCGGCCTTGTCCATCCGTCCGTTCAGGATATGCTGCGGAATTTCCCCACCGATACAGGCAGAGCAAATGATCAGGTCTTCATGATATTTTTCCAACAACTCCTTGTCGATGCGCGGACGTCCGTAAAATCCTTCCGTCCAGGATAAGGAAACCATCTTGATCAAATTTTTGTAACCGTTCAGGTTCTTAGCCAGCACGATCAAGTGCCATCCGCTTCGGTCGTTCTGTGAAGCAAGCTTGCTATGCCGTCCGTTACGGGCACAATAGCACTCGCAACCAAAGATCGGTTTGAATATTTTTTTCTTCTCTTCTTCGATCTTTGCAGGTATTTCTTCAAGGCGGGCTTGCTCTTCGGCGGTCAGTTCCGTTTTACTTTTCAGCTCTTTCAGTTCTTTTTCATAGTCCTTGATGGCTCCTAACGGCTTGCCGTTTTTTTTGGATACCTTGTTGAAGAACTCTTTTATTCCGAACATCACACCGTGGTCAGTGACGGCAATCGCCGGCATACCATCCTTTTGCGCTTTGTCAATCAAAGCGTCGATCGATGCTTGTCCGTCCAGCAGTGAATACTGGGTATGTACGTGCAGATGTATAAACGGTTCCATATGGGGTCTTAATCTTTTTTATTTCGGCCTATAAAGATACGGGTTATTTTATAAATTTATTCTATCGGCTGCAATAATCCGGTTGAAAAACTCTATCTTTGCTTTTAATAACTCAGAGATTAGCAATATGAGAAAAATTATATTTATCGCCTTTTGGGCAATGTTGATGATTATGCCGGCTGTCGGTCAAGTTACTTTCGGCGTGCGTGCGGGTGGTGCTTATTCTTCTCTGGTGCAAAAAGTTGAAGGGACATACAATGCAGGTGCCCGTTTTGGTTTCAGCTTGGCCGGACTTGCCGATATACATTTATATAAGGGCTTGTCTTTGCGTCCCGAACTGGCGTTTGTGAACCAAGGTGGTTCTTTCTACTCTAATCCGCAGGTGGAAGGGGCAAAGAATTCTTTCAATAAATGCAGTTACTATTCTATCCAGGTTCCGGTGAACTTGGCTTATACCTTTATTATAAATGATGTGCAGTTGGGCGTTTATGCCGGTCCGGCTCTCGACTTCTCTCTTTTTGGAAAGATGAAAACTGAAAACCAGAACGTCGATATCCATTTCGGCCAGACCAAGGAGGCTGATCTCAAAACATTTGATCTGGGTGTCAATGTCGGCTTGCGTGTGGATTACAGTCGCTACTTCTTTTCCGTCAGCGCCCTTTGCGGCACACTGGATCGTCGCGCTATAGAACGCGAAGGCGAATCTTCCCTCTATCAGAACAACGTGACGTTGTCGTTGGGGTATATGTTCCGGTAAATATTTATTACTCCGGCATACTGAAAACGAGATGATCCTTCTTTGTCATTTAGACGGAGAAAGGATATATTTCTTGATGTAAAATATTAGATGCTTTTTATGTCCGGTCTATAGCATCTTTTTCCTGAATTTGACCTACTTGTGTAAATTCTTTCTACGAAAAGTTTTGTGTTTTGCAGAAAAACCGTACCTTTGCAAGCCGAATATTATCAAAATTGTACTAAGAGTTTAATTTTTAGCACGTTGTTACGTCAAGTGTCCGTGGTGACAGCGCATGCGAGGATTGGATTCTTGTTTTTTAGAGTTATTAATTTATTAATTTTTTAAGCAAGTGGATACTTTAAGTTTTAAGACCATTTCTGCAAACAAAGCAACTGTAAACAAAGAGTGGGTCATTGTTGACGCCGAAGGACAGACTTTGGGACGCCTTTGCGCAAAGGTAGCGAAGCTTTTGCGTGGTAAGTACAAACCCAATTTTACTCCGCACGTTGATTGTGGTGATAACGTAATTATCATCAATGCAGACAAAATCGTTCTGACAGGTAATAAGTGGAACGATCGTATTTATTTGAGATATACCGGATATCCCGGTGGACAGATCGCTTATACGCCGGCTGACTTACAGGCTAAAGGTGACGACCGTCTGTTCCGTAAAGTAGTAAAAGGTATGCTTCCGAAGAATCGTCTGGGTGCTAAACTGTTGAACAATCTGTATGTATATGCAGGAACAGAGCACAAACACGAAGCTCAGCAGCCTAAATTAATCGATATAAACTCATATAAATAATCACAATGGAAGTAGTAAATGCAATAGGAAGACGTAAGGCAGCAGTTGCTCGCGTATTCGTAAGCGAAGGTACAGGAAAGATTACTATCAACAAACGTGATCTGGCTAATTACTTTCCTTCTACAATCCTTCAGTTCATTGTTAAGCAGCCGCTCGCAAAGCTGAACGTTGCAGAACAATATGATATCAAGATCAACCTCGATGGAGGTGGCTTCAAAGGACAGTCTGAGGCAGCTCGCTTGGCTATCGCCCGCGCACTGGTTAAGATCAATCCGGAAGACAAATCCGCTCTTCGTGCAGAAGGTTTCGTTACTCGTGACCCGCGTGCTGTTGAACGTAAGAAACCGGGACGTCCTAAAGCTCGTAAGAGATTCCAGTTCAGTAAACGTTAATCTTATTTGTGAGTCCCTTACAAGTATAGCAAAGCGTTTAGTATCTAAATTATCAGGATTCTTTTTATATGCTGACATACAGGAGGACTACCTGATGATTGAGTTAAACAAAAGAAAGTAAACGATTTTAAGAAAAAAACAATGTCAAGAGTTAATTTTGATCAGTTATTAGAAGCTGGCGTACACTTCGGACACTTAAAAAGAAAGTGGAACCCTGCAATGGCTCCTTATATCTTCATGGAGCGTAATGGTATTCATATCATTGACTTATATAAAACAGTTGCTAAAGTAGACGAAGCAGCAGAAGTAATGAAGAACCTTGCAAAACAAGGTAAGAAAGTACTTTTCGTTGCTACTAAAAAACAAGCTAAACAGGTTGTCGCTGATAAGGCTTCTTCTGTAGGTATGCCTTATGTTATCGAACGCTGGCCGGGTGGTATGTTGACCAACTTCCCGACTATCCGTAAAGCTATCAAGAAGATGGCTACTATCGATAAGATGACAAAAGATGGTACATTTGATAATCTTTCTAAGAGAGAAAAACTTCAGATCACTCGCCAGCGTGCTAAGTTGGAAAAGACCTTAGGTTCTATCGTGGACCTGACTCGTCTTCCGTCTGCTTTGTTTGTCGTTGACGTAATGAAAGAGCATATCGCAGTTCGTGAAGCTAACCGCTTGGGTATTCCTGTATTCGGTATGGTTGATACAAACTCCGACCCGAACAATATCGACTACGTGATTCCGGCTAACGATGACGCTACAAAATCTGTAGAAGTTATCTTGGGGGCTATCTGTGAAGCAATGAACGAAGGCTTGCAGGAACGTAAAGCTGAAAAGATCGATACAGAAGCTGCCGGTGAAGGCGAAGCTCCTAAAAGAGAACGCAAAGTTAAAGCTGCTGTAAAGAAAGAACGTACTAAGAAGGAAGACGACGAAGCTCTGAATGCTAACGTTGCTGACAAATTCGCTAAGGACGAAGAGTAATTCAATTGACAATTGAAAATTGACAATTGAAAATTAAGAGAAACATAAAATGAAACGATGGGCAATTGGCTTTTGACTTGAATTGTCAATTGTCCATTGTCCATTGTCCATTGTCAATTAATAAAGTAAATATTTAATAAATAAGAAAATAAGATTATGGCTGTAACTATGGCTGATATTACCAAGCTGCGCAAAATGAGTGGAGCTGGTATGATGGACTGCAAGAAGGCTTTGACCGAATCTGATGGTGATATCGAAAAGGCAATGGAAATTATCCGTAAAAAAGGACAGGCTATTGCTGCTAAGCGTTCTGACCGTGAAGCTGCTGAAGGTTGCGTATTGGCAAAGAAAGATGGCGAATTCGCTGCTATCATCGCTTTGAAGTGCGAAACAGACTTTGTGGCTAAGAATGAAGATTTCATCGCACTGACTCAGGCTATCTTGGATGCTGCTGTGGCTAACAAGTGCAAGACTCTGGACGAAGTGAAGGCTTTGCCGATGGGTAAAGGCACTGTACAGGATGCTGTTACCGACCGTAGCGGTATCACGGGCGAAAAGATGGAATTGGACGGCTATAACGTAGTGGAAGGCGCTTATACCACTGTTTATAACCACATGGGTAAGAATCAGTTGTGTACGATCGCTGCGTTTAATAAGGAATCTGAAGAAGCTGCTCACAACATCGCTATGCAGATCGCAGCCATGAACCCGATCGCTATCGATGAAGCCGGTGTTCCTGAATCTGTAAAAGAACAGGAAATCCAAGTGGCTATCGAGAAGACTAAAGCTGAACAGGTACAGAAAGCTGTTGAAGCTGCCCTGAAGAAAGCTGGAATCAACCCGACACACGTTGACAGCGAAGACCATATGGAAAGCAACATGGCTAAAGGCTGGATCACGGCTGAAGATGTTGCCAAAGCAAAAGAAATCATTGCTACTGTTTCTGCTGAAAAAGCAGCAAACTTGCCTCAGCAGATGATCGAGAATATCGCTAAGGGGCGTCTTGGCAAATTCTTGAAGGAAGTTTGCTTGCTGAACCAGGAAGATATCATGGATGGCAAGAAGACTGTAAAAGAAACAATGAAGGAAGCTGATCCTGAATTGCAGATCTTGGCATTCAAACGCTTTACTTTGCGTTCCGAATAATTTTGCTACGGCAGTTTGAAATAAAAAAGGAGATGTTTTCAAAAAACATCTCCTTTTCTGTTTTTAGACACGGATTTCACGATTGTGAAATCCGTTTATATCCGTAGGTTTATTTTAAAGCAGCCAAAGCCTCTTTGATACGTTTGATAGCTTCCACGATGTTTTCATCGCTGGTAGCGTAACTCATGCGGATGCATTCGGGGGCACCGAAAGATGTTCCGCCAACGCAAGCTACATGGGCGACTTCTAACAAGTACATGGCTAGATCATCTGCATTCTCGATCGTGCGTGTACCGTTGGTTTTGCCAAAGTAATAGCTACATTTGGGGAACAGGTAGAAAGCTCCTTCCGGCTGATTTACTTCGAATCCCGGAATCTCTTTCGCTAAGCCGACAATCAAGTTGCGGCGGCGTTCGAATGCCTGGCGCATTTCTTCGACCGGTGCTTGTGAACCTGTGTAAGCAGCTTCTGCCGCTTTCTGGGATACGGAGCATGGTCCGGAAGTATATTGTCCCTGCAATTTGTTTACTGCCTTTACGATCCATTCCGGTCCGGCAATGAAACCGATACGCCATCCGGTCATGGCATAGGCTTTGGAAACACCGTTGACAATGACAGTACGGTCTTTCATTCCGTCCATCTGTGCGATGCTGTTATGTTTGCCGATATAGTTGATATGTTCGTAGATCTCGTCTGCAATCACGATGATTTCCGGATGTTTTTTCAGGACTTCGGCCAAGCCTGCCAATTCTTCTGCACTATAGACCGAGCCTGTAGGGTTAGACGGGGAGCAGAGGATCAACGCCTTTGTCTTCGGTGTGATAGCCGTTTCCAACTGTGCCGGAGTGATTTTGAAATCCTGTTCGATACCGGCCGCAACGATTACTGGTGTACCTTCGGCCAATTTTACCATTTCCGGATAGCTGACCCAGAACGGAGCCGGGATAATCACTTCGTCACCCGGATTTACCAATACCATGATTGTATTACAAACGGATTGTTTGGCACCATTTGCGCAAGAAATCTGGTTGGCTGTGTATTCCAATCCGTTTTCGTTTTTCAGCTTGGCAACGATGGCGTTACGCAAGGCCGGATAACCAGCGACGGGAGAATAACGAGAATAGTTTTCGTCGATAGCTTTTTTGGCAGCATCCTTAATAGGTTCGGGAGTATTGAAGTCGGGTTCTCCGACACTTAAGTTGATAACATCAACTCCCTGAGCCTTTAATTCACTGCTCTTCTGGGACATCGCCAATGTTGCGGATGGCGACAAACTTGCTAAACGTGCTGATACTTGTGTCATGATAGTGTTATTATGTAATTATGAATTATTTGATATTGTGCAAGACGTGTCCCATACGTTCCTTTTTCGTTTTCATGTAGAATTCGTTGTAAGGATTCGGAGCGACTTCGATAGGAACGTTTTCTACGACTGTCAGCCCGTATGCTTCCAGTCCGACACGCTTGACGGGGTTGTTGGTCATCAGGCGCATCTTGGTGACTCCCAAATGGCGCAGGATCTGGGCACCGACGCCGTAATCGCGTTCGTCTGCCTGATGTCCGAGATGCAAATTTGCATCGACAGTGTCCAAACCGTCTTCTTGAAGTTTATAGGCTTTCATCTTTTCCATCAGTCCGATGCCGCGTCCTTCTTGGTTCAGGTAAACGATTACTCCTTTGCCTTCTTGCTCGATACGTTGCATTGCTTTGTGCAACTGCTCGCCACATTCGCAGCGCATGGAGCCGAAGATATCACCGGTTGCACAAGAAGAATGTACACGGACCAAGATCGGTTCGTCTGGTTCGAACCTACCTTTTATCAGGGCAATATGTTCCAGTCCGTTGCTTTTTTGGCGGAAAGGGATCAAGCGGAAGTGGCCATACTGGGTGGGCAGATCAACTTCGACGCCATTTTCTACGATCGATTCTGTTTTCAAACGATATGAAATCAGATCTTTGATACAGATGATTTTGATATCGAACTTCTTGGCGACCTCGATCAGTTGGGGCAGGCGAGCCATGGTCCCGTCTTCATTGATGATTTCGATCAGTGCGCCAGCCGGGTATAAACCGGCAAGGCGTGCCAGATCAACAGCTGCTTCGGTATGTCCGGCACGGCGCAACACACCACGTGAACGGGCACGAAGCGGGTTGATATGTCCCGGACGGCCCAGGTCGGACGGTTTGGTTTTCGGATCGGCAAGCGCCAGAATAGTTTCTGCACGATCAAACATCGAAACGCCGGTTGTACAGCCACCTCCTAATTTATCAACTGTTATCGTGAAAGGAGTTCCTAGTAAAGAGGTATTATTTGCAACCTGCATGTCCAGTTCTAATTCCTGACAACGTTCTTCCGTGATCGGTGCGCACAATACGCCACGACCGTTTTTCAACATGAAGTTTACTTTTTCAGGAGTTATCTTTTCGGCGGCAATAATAAAATCACCTTCATTTTCGCGATCTTCATCATCGACTACGATTAAGAATTTTCCTTCTCGGAAGTCTTCAATAGCTTCTTCAATGGTGTTTAATTTGATTTCGCTCATATATTATTTTACTTATATTTCTTATTTTACAAAGATACAGGTAATTTTTCAATTATATCAATCAGTTCATAGCTTGTCTTTTGTACCATCTTGATATCGTGCCGTAAAAGTTTACGCTGATACGTGGCAAGCAGATAAACCGGGAATCCGATCGGGAAAAAGAGGCTGATTGCCAGCCCGGCTTTTCCATTTATTTTTGCATTTGTCTGGTTGTAACCGTTGATGACCGGATAGTCCATCAGTTTGTTCAGAACCAAGTTTTGGTCCGAATTAGACAATTCTTCGATGATCCCGTCCATTTTTACTGCTAATTGTTCGGCCGTATGGTCACGACCTCCCTGTTTCCAGAAGAGAAAATAGTTTGTCCATCGTTTATGGGCGGCTAAGTAGGCATTGCTTTCTTCTGCCAACTGTTTCAGGCGGAGAATGATTTGCCCGTAATCCGGATTGAACATGATCACCTCTTTCATTTCAACTTTTCTGCCCGAACGTTTTCCGAACAGGTTTTTTAAGGCATTCAGGTATGTGTCGGCATTCAGGATGACGGAGTCGTTGACCGCTTTATAAGTCAGGAAGATACCTAACGGAGCCAAAATTGCGGAACTTAGCCACATCCCTTGCCATGCTTCCCATACGCCGTCGCGCGCCATTTTGAAACCGATATTGTCAATGATGTAATAGAAAATAAACAGTATGACCGAAATGACGACCGGCATCCCCAATCCGCCTTTACGAATGATGGCTCCCAACGGTGCGCCGATAAAGAAAAAGACCATGCAGGCGAAAGACAAAGTGAACTTCTTGTGCCATTCCGTCAAGTGGCGGCGTACCCTGTAAGCTTCGTCTCCGATAGTGGCTGCTTTGAAGAAGTAATCAGCCTTCATATTTTCTATGCTCGATTTCGCACGTGTCAGGATAGTTGCCTTCTTTCCGGGATTTTCTGCCTGATAGAGACTGTCAAAGTTCATGACAATTACCGGCTCGTCCGTTTTGGGCGTCTCTAGTGTCGTTTTTGTATCTGATTTTTCACTATTCGAATCATCCTTTACGTTATTCTGCTTTATGTCTTGCGGCTTCTTTAGTGTCTTTTTGTATGAGGTTTCGTAAACATTTTTGGCGTTGACGTTTTGTATGCTGTCTAAGCGTACGGAAACAGAATCGATGAAGATTTGTAAATCATGCATGTTTTTACCCATAAACTGGTTTTGCATGAATGATTCGTCCGTCCGTGAAAAGTTGGCATCAAATTCGATCAGGATATCCCGGCTTTTGAATGTCTCCCTTTGGTAAGGAACGGAACTTTTTGTACCTGCGGTACTCGGTTGCTTGTCCAGGCTTCTAAAGGATTCTCCATTAAATAGGGAAAGGACTAAGAACATTTTGTCTGCCGATGTCTTCAGGCGTCCCGAATCTGCGACCATCACGCTTACTTTGTTGAATCCTTCAGAATAATCATAGATCATCATATCGCGAAGGAGCCCCGTTTCAGTATCCTTATGCTTCACATATACATTAAATCCAGTGATTTCGCTGTAAAAAACCCCTTCAGGAATATCTAGCTCCGGCGATTTCTGCCGCATAGACCAAAGTAGCGTGTAAAGTTTGACTTGTACGACAGGCATGGCATAGTTCTGGAAGAAGAAAGCCCCGATACTTATAATACTGATGGTGATGATTAGCGGGCGCATGATATGGACAAGTGAGACACCCGCCGATTTCATAGCCAGTAATTCCAATCGTTCGCCAAGATTCCCGAAAGTCATAAGCGAGGCAAGCAAAATAGCCAGTGGTAGTGCCATCGGTACGAGAAATAGGGCGGCATACATAAACATTTCCGCCAAAACAGGAATCCCCAAACCTTTCCCGACCATGTCGTCAATGTACCTCCACAGGAACTGCATAAGCACAATAAACAGACAGATGCCGAAGGTCATCAAGAACAACGGCAGGAAAGTCTGCAGCATAAATGTGTATAATCGTTTTATTTTCAACATTGCTTATCCGGTTGACGGCGCAAAAGTAGTGAAAAAACGATATGATCGCTAACAGAAATCACTAAAACAAGCTAAATACCGAGTGTACGTTTCAGTTCTTCTACTTGCGTGTCCCATAAATCGATAGAATCCTTTTTTTCATCTTGTTCGGCAAAATCCGTTATTTGTAAAGAAGTCGATCCTGTTAATTCATGGCTGTGGATCTGGAATTCGAAATAGGCATTTTCATCCTCTTCATCCATCCAACGGTAACGGATGCTCATTTCCGGTTTTATAGACAGCACTTCCGCTTCCTGTTCGGCTTTGTTCCATTTAAAAACATATATGCTACCATTGATAATAACATCATCGGCGAACCAAGCGGATAGTCCTGGAGGAGTTGTGAGGTGATTCCATAAGCTTCGTCGTGAAACTTTATCGAAAATGTATTCGATATGAAATTTCTCTTTTTTCATCTTTCATCGTGTTTATTGCGCAGCAAGATAATAAAAGAATTGATATTTGCCAAATCTGTTCGCCAAAAAAAACAACTCTGAATTAAGATCTTAACAGGAAGCTTTCAAAATAATTGAAATTTTTTTCATGAAAGTGTTGCACAATATAAAAATAAGCTCTACTTTTGCAGCGTCAATCAAGAAAATGATGACATTTGATGGCGAGATAGCTCAGCTGGTTAGAGCGCATGATTCATAATCATGAGGTCCCCGGTTCAATCCCGGGTCTCGCTACAAGGAAAAAGACTTCGTAAACGTTTGGTTTACGAAGTCTTTTTCCGTTTTATCTGGTAATCAAAAACAAGAAAAAAGTCCAGGTTTTCTGTTCTTGTCAAAAAGAAGCAGAGAGCCTGGACTTTTATGATAATTATGTAACCTCACGGTTATATTAATTAGGTTTGCTTGCAGAATTAAGGGATTCGTGCAAACAGAGTATAGGGTAAAATTTCACAAATTGTATTGTGTTATTTCTTGCTACAAAGTTACGCTATCAATAGTGTTTATATGCGTGGCAAAAATATCATACGGGCATTGTACTCATATCATTCGTGATAATGTAAAATGCTTGTAATCAGATGAAATATTTATTAACGATTGTATTTGTATCATATTGGCTGGTATTCCTATCACGGAGGATCGCATATTTATAAAAAGTGGTGCACACTCGGAATAATCCGAATGTGCACCTATTGCATATAAAAAATTGAGGGTCGAATTATCCGACTGTAACATACTGAATAACAGTACCCCATTCTGAAATGCTAATATTGATATTGTTGCGGGAAAGGTCAAAAATGATATTTGTTTGTTCTCCTTCGTTTGCAGCCACGTTTTCTGAATTTTTGACATTTTCGGAAGAAAGAACTAAAACGTCATCTCTGTAAAGCTCTATAGTCATATTATCAGCCGGTAAAATGGAGAATGTACCTGTGGTTAGGTTGCCATTATCATTTAAAGTAGCTGGAATAATATATCCGATATCATTGCCTGTCAATTCACCATTGCAGTTGAATGAGCTTTTAGTTCTTTTGATTTTGTAATAATAATTGCCTTCTTTGGAGTCAAATACCTTTAAAGCACCTTTTGTCAAGATCGACATGGAAGACACCTTGCGTTCGATCTTTAATTCCTGCGAAGTTGCTTTTGTAGAAGAACGATGTAGAACGATTTGTCCATAAAACAAGTCTCCCGGCAGATTGTTTGCAACGCCATTATTGTGTTTTAGGCTCACTTGCAGGTCTGAGATGACGTTTGCCTGGTTCATATTGCTGATTTCTTCGCTATTGCTTGAAAGGCCTGCCCAAGCGATGACGGTGATCTTGTCGGATCCCGGACAGTTTATTTCGACCGGCTTAATCTGTAAAAGATAATCATTGTCCACTGTGATTTGTTTGTAGAAATCGTTATTTTCATCGAAAACATACAGTGTAGTGCTTTTTACGTCCCCTTTGGCAGTGATGTCCGAATTCTCGGAGTATGCTTTCAAGATTATGGAAAAAGGTGCTTCTGTTTCCAGTGGAACTCTTTCATCTATGATTGAAATGGAATCACCATCGGAAGAGCAACTTGCGAAAGATAGAATAACGGACAATGTCCAAATAGAAAACAAACAATTTGTGAAAATTTTACCCTTTTTCATGACCCTAATTTTTTTTATATGCTAATTAAAACCCTATACTCCGAAAGAACATTTGTAAGGTTAAGACCCTCATCAAAACCTTCGTTTCTTTTTTTCGATAGTGCAAATGTATCATTGGTTTTCGAATAATACAATAATTCTGTATGTAAAATATGTTAAACGAATCAAAATGGTTGGAGAATATCTCTTTATGAGGGTTGTTTGTCTCATTTTTGCATGGTAAAGGTATTAATTATCATTCGTTATTGAAAGGTCTACCACTTTTCTAGAGGCAGGTAAAGTGTCATGAATGTGGTTGATTCTGTCATGACTCGGATTTTGTTTTTAGATTTACCATTTCGCTGGTAAATGTATCAGCTGAGATAGGTGAAACTATTGGTTCTCCCTTGAAGTTGGTGATTGCCTATGTTGATAGGTTTTCTGAATATTCATAATATAATGCCCCTTCTATGTCGTGTATAAAATATGTACGTGCATAAAACAGGCAAAAAAAGTGGCGCACACGCGGAACAATCCGGATGTACGCCTATGCATATAAAAAATTGAGGGTAAAATAAATCAAATGAAATATTTTATTGATGGACAACTCATTTAGAGAAGCTTGTTTTGAAAAGTTTCCGATACTATGAGTATTGATAATTAATGATTGTTTGTATGAAACAAGCTGCATTCTATAATACCTTAATTTGGAACCGATAAGCCTCGTCTGAATCTCTGTCCATTATTTTTGTACAAAAATAAAATGTCTTTTTCTGTTCTACAATAATACGTGCGTAAAAGATGTTAAACGTGTCAATGTGTAGGTATTCGTGTCATGTTCTGATGGGGAAGAGTTTTTTGATGCCCTATTTTTAATTGCGTCTATCGGATGAAATTTGGATGCTGTCATGTT
Organism: Parabacteroides sp. merdae-related_45_40; assembly: GCF_001915675.1. Taxonomy (NCBI): domain Bacteria; kingdom Pseudomonadati; phylum Bacteroidota; class Bacteroidia; order Bacteroidales; family Tannerellaceae; genus Parabacteroides; species Parabacteroides sp. merdae-related_45_40. The sequence continues at coordinate 20,692 of NZ_MNQY01000057.1, forward strand.
TTTGTAACGATTTTGTATGTTTAAAAATATATGATTATCATGATATTTTTTGAAAAATAGTTGGTGTTAAATATCTCGTAAGAAAAATATTTTTGCCATCTTTGTCGTTCAATGCTGACGATGAGTTTTGATTTATAGAAGGATATATAATAAATGCATATAAATATGAAGAAAAAATCTCTGTTCAAGAGGGTGAGTGGAGTATTGACAGGTGTTTTTTTCAGTACTTCATTTATCTTGGCTGCCAATGAAAACGGACAACTATTCGGAAGTGAGACATTGATTGTGGTGGTTGCTCTACTGCTTTTATTTGTCCCCCTGTTTCTTTATGTGAGAAAATTACATTCCAATATGAATGATCGCTCGGATCGGATCATCAAGGAAAACGCCGCACTTGAAAGTTTGAATAAAGAAATCAGCTCCCGAAACGAAGAAGTGAATACCCGCAATGAAGAACTTGATTCCCGGAATAAGTCGTTGGAAGGGCAAATCGAGCAACAGGAAGAAAGATACCGGGTTTTACGGGAGCAGAATGACGATTTGGCGAAAGCCAATAGTGATTTGGTCCGGAAGAATAACGAACTGGAGTTGGTGATCTCTACATTAAACAATAACAAGAAAGAGTTGGAGCAGCTCATCGTAACCAAGATTAAGGAAAACGACATGATCCAGCGTGAGGCTGCCGACAAGCTTGCCGAAGCGGAAAAACGCCTGAAAGACGCTGAAAGCATCAACGACAACTTCTTTATCGAGACGATCCACGAAATGCGCACCCCGCTTTCCTTAGTGTTGGGTTCTCTTGCCTTGGTGGTGCAGAACGACGATCCGGAGAAAGATATGTCTACCCAGTTGCTTTCCGCTTATCGTAATACACTTGCCATGCAGGACTTGGCGGACCAGTTGATCGGTACGCACCGTTCGAACGATGTCGCCAATTATTTGCGCATCGCCCGTTACGATATGGTCGAGATTGCCCGCCAGATCTGCGATATCTTTGTCGATTGGGTAGCCATGAACAACATCGATTTCCGTATCAACACGCAGACGCCCGCCCTTTGGGTCTGGATGGACCGCCGCAAGATGGAGTTCGCTCTGCGTATGTTACTGTCGAATGCCTTCAAAAATACGTTTGTTTATGGGAAAGTGACACTCGATATATCTGTTGTAAATGAAAACGGAAAAGCCTACAGCGCACTGGTTGTGACAGACGAGGGGTTGGATGAAGACGAAAGTACACGCCGCGGCTTGAAGTAGATCATGGACATGGCTGATGCGATAGGCGGTATGTACCGAAGCGAGTCGGACAAGAACGGCACTTCCTACATAATCATGATCCCGCTTGGCAAGCAGCATCTGTTGGACCGTCGTGTCGAGTTTGTGGAACCCGAATCCGACCTGGTCAAACTGAATGCCCGCCAGAAAGAAGAGATCGCCGAACTGATCCATGTGATTCCGCAAAAGAAGGAAACCGGAAAGAAACTCCTTGTGATTGACGACAGCGACCAGATACGCTGGTTCCTGAAGCATGTCTTTAATAAGGAATACCAGATATTGGAAGCCCGCAACGGCCAGGATGGGATAAACGTCGCTTTGAAAGAAGAGCCGGACCTGATCCTTTGTGATGTCATGATGCCGGTGAAAGACGGCTACGAGACCTGCCGTGAGATCAAGAACGATCCCAAGATGGCGCAGACACCTGTCGTGATGTTGACAGCCAAAGTCGAGAGCGAAGATGTGATTACCGGTATCGAAGCGGGTGCTGACGATTACATCACGAAACCTTTCGACGTGGAAATCCTGCGGAGCAAGATCAACAGCCTGATGAAGAAGCGCGACGATATGAAACGTTACTTCTCTAATTCTTCTGCTGCTTCGCACAATGAAGAAAACACGCTGTCGACCAACCCGTTCATGGATGCCGTTGTCAAAAACATAGAGAAACACCTCGATGACTCTACTTTTGAGGCAAAAGTGCTGGCAGACTCATTGAATATGAGTCTGCCAACCTTGTATAGGAAGATTAAACAATACTCAGATCTGAGTATCCTTGAACTGACACGCAACATAAGGCTGAAAAAAGCCGCCGAACTGCTTGCCAGCCAGCAATACTCCGTACAGGAAGTCGCCGAAATGGTGGGATTTAACGATACGGCTACATTCCGTAAACGTTTTACCGAGCAATACGGAGTTACACCTTCACAATACGGAATTCCAGCTTAAGGCTGGACATTCCGTCTTTCCGGACAATTAGTCGTACTATATTCCTCTCTTATTCTTGTTCTATAATAAGATGTAAGCACCATAAAAACTGAAAATATCTCAAAAATAGGTGCAAATAAATCAAAATAGTCACTTAGAGTTTTACCGATTATATTTGAGAGTCACGCCCCTAATGCGTCTTTACTTTTTCTCCCACCTTTGCAATGTCGAAAGACGATAACCCGAAACGATGAGACAGATAAAGATAATATTATAAATGGTATCAATAAATATAGTAAAGATAGTTAGCCGATGGGAAGTATAGGACAACATAAAACACAACAATCGTTCCGAACAACTCAGCAAGCTATAGGGTAAGAAAAATAAAGATCATTATATAAACGAATTTATTAACTTTTTAATTTTGAAAAATATGAAACTAAGAAATTTAATGTATGCAACAATGATTGCATGTGCGTTCGCTTCGTGTTCGAATGATGATGTGCCGACTCCGGATAACGGTAATCCTGATGCGCAGGGTGGGACAAGTTTGACCGTGAAGTTTGACAAAGCAGCTGATACAAAAGCATCTGGTGATATTACGTCTTTATCCATGTTGGTTTTTAATGCAGATGGCAAACTGGAAGTTGTCGGAACTAAAGTAAATACACCTGCTGTGGAAGGGGGAAGTGATGCCGTTGCTCATGCTGAATTGACTGCTGGTGTTAAAGAGGTGGCTTTGATTGCCAATTATACAGTACCAACAAATTTGATAGGAGAAACAAAAGAGGAGGTTTTTACTGCTTTAAATAAAACGTTTGATTCTGAATTGGAAGTTGGTGCAGCTCTTACAATGAACAGTAAAATCTATACTGGTGTGGTTGTTGCTGCTGAAAAGAAGAATGTATTTGGTTTCACAACTGAGCCTACTGGTTATGTAAATGTAGAAGGCTTGTCTGACAATGATTTGAAAAAACCGGTGAAATTGTATCGTAACGTGGCTAAAGTTGTGTTGAATAAAATTTCTGCGAAAGTGACAACTGATGAAAATAAGCCTAAATATTCAGATCCTCAGTTGGATCTTAAAGAAATCTTTATTCTTCAGGGACATAAGAAAACTAATTTGATGGGTGAGGACTGGAAAGAATATGGATCTACAAATGTAGAAAATGAATGGTATAGTGCTTATGAGCATACGACTGATTGGCTTAACAAGGATGACAAGTATACGCTTGTTGATAATCCTACTGTCCCAGATGGGACTCCGTCTTGGATTAAAACAACTATCACTGGTACAGTTACAACTTCAAATGCTTATGAGACAGTAAACAGTTTTTATGTGTATGAAAATACAAATTTAACCAATAGAACACTGTTGGTTGTGAAAGGTGACTTCTCTTATAAAATCAATGATACTGATCGTAAAACAGAGAGCGATCGTTATTACACAATCGCTTTAGGTGAAAATTTCCAAGTGTCAGCTGGTGAAAGCAATGTCGCTTCTGAGCTTTTGACTCTGCGTGGAGTAACAGGAAATGATGGCAAATACAATGGTTTGTATCGTAACTTGCAGTATGATTTGACTTTGACAGTTACAGGACCGGGCTATCAGACTCCTGGTGGTGGTGGCGATCCTACAACGCTGGATGTACAGTGCGTGGTTGTTCCTTTCGGGTATGTTAGTCAAGATGTTGAAATCTAATCATCATTTATAAATATAGAAAAGGGGCTGTCCAAAAAGTCGGATAGCCCCTTTTGCTATTGTTTATTTCGGTAAAAAGTATTATCTTACCGTTGCAAAAACCAAACATTATAGCAATGG
>NZ_MNQY01000112.1:0-113345 GCF_001915675.1 Parabacteroides sp. merdae-related_45_40
GTTTGTCAAGTGAATAACTTACGGCTGGGGGTAGCCGTAAGCTTACGAGTCTGGAAGTGGTTAGTTATTCACTTGGGAAGCCTTTCTCAAGTGAGTTGGCCTGTTGATTAACAGGATATAAGACAGCGATTTATATGGCAATGGTTATCCCATGATCTCATCTGTTGGCCGACTTCTATATTTCTGTAGGTCGACTTGTCTTAGGTTGCCGGCTGAAATGAAATATAGATGAGCCTGAAGATACCCCCACTGATTATCGGGTGAGCCGAATTTTCTTCTGATAAGGCATTGGAGACAAGACTTATAAGCAATAAAAAAACCTACAAATCAGCGATTTGTAGGTTTTTGTCCACTTACTCTCTTGTTTTGTTCAGTAGGTTCTGCGGAAAGACAGGGATTCGAACCCCGGGAACCTCTCGGTTCAACGGTTTTCAAGACCGCCGCAATCGACCACTCTGCCATCTTTCCAATATGTTGTGCGATCAAACGTTTCGTTTAATTGCTTTGCAAAGGTAGTCATTCTTTTGGAATATACAAGAGTCTTATGCGCTTTTTTTCTTTTTGTTTATTCTTTTCTTTTAAGAATAGAATGTGTGGGAATCCCCTTTTTATTGCTATTTTTGTAGCAAATAATTTATCAATCAAGTAAAAGGTTTCTATATGAGAAAGTTGAAAAGTTTATGGCTGGTTTCGGTTGTGCTGCTATTAGTAAGCTGCTCGATGTCCGCTAAATCAGATAAATCAAGTGAGGCTGGTACCGCCTCCAAGGGAGAGGTCGTTACTTTGAACAAGGCAGAGTTCCTGCAAAAGGTATTCAATTACGAGAAGAACGCTACGAAATGGGTATATGAAGGTGATAAGCCTTGTATCATCGATTTTTATGCGGACTGGTGTGGTCCCTGCAAGCAAGTGGCTCCTATTTTAAGGGATTTGGCTATCCTGTATAAGAATGATATCGTAGTTTATAAGGTAAATGTGGATAAGGAAAAGGAGTTGGCTGCCGCTTTCGGTATACAAAGTATTCCTACGTTCTTGTTTATCCCTAAGGAAGGACAGCCTCAGATATCGATGGGAGCTCTTCCCCGTGAGGAGTTTGTGAAACAGATCGATACTTTCTTGTTGAAGAAGAAGTAACACGACTTAGTTAATCATCATTTATAGATCGGAAAGCCGTAGAATTTTAGATTTTACGGCTTTTTTAATTGGGAGGGATGCTTTATGAAAGTAGGAATTATCAGATGTATGCAAACAGAGGATTTTTGCCCCGGTACTACTGATTTTAGGATGATCCGTGAGAAAAAGGGAGCCTTTGAGGGTGTAGAGGAAGATATTGAGATCATTGGGTTTATCAATTGCGGAGGTTGTCCCGGAAAAAAGGCCGTATTAAGGGCGAGGGAGTTGGTGAATAGAGGGGCGGATAGTATCGCTTTTGCTTCCTGTATCCAAAAAGGGACGCCGATAGGTTATGCCTGTCCTTTCGCCAAAAGGATGAAGGATGTTATCCAGAACGATTTAGGCGATGGCATCCGGCTGATCGATTATACGCATTAGGAAGATCCGGTAGCTGGTGGAAAAGGCATAAAAAAAGAGGGCATTGAAAAATGTCCTCTTTTTTATTTTGGCATCGCACGAATTATTCAGCGCTTTCAGTTGCCGGAGCTTCTTCTGTGGGAGCCGCTGCGGCTGCTTCCTCAGCTTGCTTAGCAGCTTCAGCTGCTGCCAATTCTGCTTTCTTTTTAGCTACGATTTCTGCTTTTGCCTTATTAGCTTCCTTCTCAGCCTCAAGACGTGCTTTAGCTTCTGCTCTAGCTGCTTCGCTGTCTTTTTCTTTGATAGCTTGTACGGAAGCTTGTTTGTTCTTCAACCAAGCTTGGAATTTCTCCTCAGCTGCGGCTTCGTCGAACGCACCCTTCTTAACACCTTCCAATAAATGCTTTTTCAAGCAAACGCCTTCGCGAGAAAGGATGTTACGAGTTGTGTCTGTAGGTTGAGCACCTACTTGTAACCAATACAAAGCTCTTTCGAAGTTCAAATCTACTGTAGCAGGATTAGTGTTCGGATTATAAGAACCTATCCTTTCAATAAATCTTCCATCACGTGGAGCCCTGCTGTCTGCGATCACGATTTGGTAGAAGGCGTAACCTTTACGACCGTGTCTTTGCAATCTAATTTTTGTTGCCATGTTTGAATAATTAATTTAAGCTGTTTGTATTAGCGGGTGCAAAGATAGGAGTTTCTGTTTATAAAACAAGCGTTTTGTTGGAAAATATGTGGATGCTTCTGCTTTTTTTAAAGGTAGTTTAAGGGATTAGTCCCTTATGCAATTGGTTGCCGACAGCGTCGGCAATAATGCTGACGCTGTCGGAAATATTGCTGACGCCGTCGAAAATATTGCCGACGGCGTCGGTAACCAATTTCTTCCTAGTCTTGTTCCGGAAAGATCGTATGAAATCTCTTGTACATCCCTAATGAAAGGGATTTTTCTTATCTTTGCGGCTTCATTATAATAATGTATTAAGATAAACATATGATTTCAGTTGACGGACTAACAGTAGAGTTTGGTGGAAGCGCCCTTTTCTCGGATGTTTCTTTTGTGATTAACGAGAAAGATCGTATCGCCTTGATGGGTAAGAATGGTGCCGGTAAATCTACCTTGTTGAAGATATTGGCCGGCGTGCGGGAGCCAAGCCGTGGAAAAGTGTCCGCCCCTAAAGATACCGTGATCGCTTATTTGCCGCAGCATTTGATGACGGAGGATGGCCGTACCGTTTTCGAGGAGACGGCGCAGGCTTTCGCCCATCTGCACGAGATGGAGGCGGAGATCGCCGAATTGAATAAGCAACTGGAGACTCGTACGGACTATGAGTCGGATGGTTATATGGAGTTGATCGAGCGGGTCTCTACCTTGAGCGAGAAATTCTATTCCATAGAGGAGATCAATTACGACGCCGATATAGAGAAAACCTTGTTGGGACTGGGTTTCAAACGGGAGGATTTCGACCGGCAAACCAGTGAATTCAGCGGTGGCTGGCGTATGCGTATCGAGCTGGCGAAACTACTGTTGAAGAAACCGGATGTCCTTTTGCTGGACGAGCCGACGAATCACTTGGATATCGAGTCTATCCAGTGGTTGGAGGATTTCTTGATCGATAATGGTCAGGCCGTAGTGGTGATCAGCCACGACCGTGCGTTCGTGGATCATATCACGACTCGTACGATCGAGGTGACGATGGGCCGGATTTATGATTATAAGGTAAACTATAGCCAATACTTGCAATTACGGAAGGAACGTCGTGAGCAACAACAGAAGGCTTATGACGAGCAACAGAAGATGATCGCCGAGACGAGAGAGTTCATCGAGCGTTTCAAGGGCACGTACTCCAAGACCTTGCAGGTGCAGAGCCGTGTGAAGATGCTGGAGAAGCTGGAGATCTTGGAGGTGGATGAGGAAGATACCTCGGCTTTGCGCTTGAAGTTCCCGCCTTCGCCCCGTTCGGGCTCTTATCCGGTGACGATCGAGAATGTCTCGAAAGCGTATGGCGATCATATGGTTTTTCGGAACGCTAATCTGATGATCGAGCGAGGGGATAAGATCGCTTTCGTCGGGAAGAATGGCGAGGGTAAGTCTACCTTGGTGAAGTGTATCATGAAAGAGATCGAGCATGAGGGGACGTTGACGCTGGGGCATAACGTGATGATCGGTTATTTCGCCCAGAACCAAGCCTCCCTGCTGGATGAGAATCTTACGGTTTTCCAGACGATAGACGATGTGGCGCAAGGCGATATCCGTAATAAGATCAAGGATCTGCTGGGTGCGTTCATGTTTGGCGGCGAGAACTCGGCGAAGAAGGTGAAGGTGCTTTCCGGTGGCGAGCGTACACGTCTGGCCATGATTAAGCTATTGTTGGAGCCTGTGAACTTGCTGATTCTGGATGAGCCGACAAACCATCTGGATATGAAGACGAAGGATATCTTGAAGCAGGCGTTGCTCGACTTTGACGGGACGTTGATCGTCGTATCCCACGACCGTGATTTCTTGGATGGGCTGGTCTCTAAGGTCTATGAGTTCGGAAACCAAAAAGTGACGGAGCATTTGGAAGGCATCTATGAGTTTATGCAGCGCAAGAAGATGGAGAATCTGCGTGAGCTTGAGCGGAAGAATTAAATCCTCCACCCAAGCGTCAGCATAATATCATACGTGGAGCTATCTATATCTTTATGATACTTATAATGGGTACGGCGGGAGAAATAACGATTTCGCAACGCAATATTCCATTTATGCTTGGACATATAGGCTAAGGTGGTGGAAAATACCGTTAAACGTGCGTTGCCGGCATCGCCTTGTACGTTTAACTTTGTAGGGTCCACCGCGTTCCAGTCTATATCCGGCTCGTATCCTTTCCATGTGAAGATATGGTAGTTCTCCAAATCGATTAAGAACGCCCAGCGTTTATCGTAGGCCAATCCGGTAAACGCTTTCACGCTATAACCGCTTCCCAGATTATAATCTCTCTCTTCCAGCCGGAGGTAATCGGAGATGCTTGCGCCCAAGGCGACTCCTGTTCCGTATAATTCGGCGTAAACATCTACCTTATTGTCCGGCGTGCCTCTTTTGTAATAGATCAATCCACCACCGACCGCCGCCGCTTCCGATATGCGGTAGGGAGCTACCGTTTGGGAACTATTGGATTTTAACTCGGAATCATAGTAGTCGAAATGCTGAAAGATTCCAGCGGCCAGACTACGAGGGCCTTTACTCCAGACCTGTTTCCCCCAGATAGCCCCAACGGCATTGACTTGGCTGATGAGCGGCTGGCTCGAAAAGAAATCGAACCCGGCCTTCAACTGAAACCATTCATAGGGCGAATAGAAATCATCATTGAAAGGATCTCCATAATCCAACCTGAAGGATACGTGCATGCTCGTAGTGCCATGCTTGGAGCCTTCCTGCTCGGCAAGGAAGCGAGGGCCGACACCCACGATGAAGTTTACGGGAACCGAGGTGTAGACACGCCCCTTGGAGCTGCTGTGTCTCCAAGCTTCTCCCGTGATGATACGATTGATCGCCCGCATCGGAGATATCAAACCGGATAAGATCTCCCGTCCCACACGTTCCGCCCCGTGGGAGCGGTTGTCGATGAATAAGTCGGAGAGCCGGTAGGTAATCTCACCTAATTCTATACCGCCGAAAGAGGTGGCAAGCATGTCATTGATGGAGGGCGGTTCCGTTTCCATAAAGAATTCCCACATTAGGCTGCCTCCCGCCGCGAATGGAATGGATTGCCAGAAATTCAGTCCATTGCTACGGGCCGCGTTGAAATATAACGATCCGTGATAGGGATGGGCCACCAGATTGGTAGAGAACTTATCCGTATCCCAAACAGGCCCCGTCTTGAAGTTTTGCTTAATCGTATGTCCGTTTATCTTCGCGAAATCCTCGTTCATTAAGAAACGGTCGAAAGTCCAGACGGCCATGTTCATTCCGAATACCTCGCTTGCTGCCAACCAAGGGCGGCGTGGAATGAAAAGGGCTGTGTCGCTCACGTAATTGCGGGCATCCATCTGAGGGAAGTGTTGCCCCCACATCCATTGGCTGGATAGCAGACAGATCAACCCGATCAACATGCATTTTTTCATCCTCATCTAACTCAATTCTCTTTTGTAAATAAAAATCAATAGGTTACGGTTATAACCACTCCGCAAACTTATATATAATAAACATTAAGGGATTCGTTTGGTTTAAATTATTGTTAGGTATTCTTTCTATAAATGCTGTTATTTGCGAACTATTCCGTATTTTTGCGAAAAAAACAAAATGATAGATTTTATCACCTTTTGTGACTATACAGGGACCTTTGCGTTTGCCATAAGTGGCATAAGATTGGCTTCTGCGAAACAATTTGATTGGTTTGGCGCCTATGTGGTGGGTGTCGTGACCGCTGTAGGAGGAGGTACGATTCGTGATATTTTATTGAATGCGGTGCCTTTTTGGATGGAACAAGCCTCTTATTTGATTGTCTCGGCCTTGGCTTTGTTGTTCGTTATCGCTTTCCGAAAATACGTGATCCGTTTGAACAATACATTTTTTATATTCGATGCTATCGGATTGGGGTTGTTTGTGGTGGTAGGTATCGCCAAGACCTTGGATTTCGGGTTTCCCATGTGGGTGGCGATCGTGATGGGAACCATAACCGGCTCATTTGGCGGTATGATGAGGGATATATTGATTAATGAGGAACCTTTGATATTCCGGAAAGATATTTATGCGTTGGCTTGTGTCTTTGGCGGTTTGATATATTATATATGTATGCAAACTTCTATGTCGGCGGCGATGATACAGTTCGTATCGGCGTTGAGCGTGTTCCTCGCACGTATAATCGCCGTAAAATATCATATAAGTGTTCCGGTGTTGAAAGGAGAAGAATAATTTATTAACTTTGCATAATTATATGGACATGCATACTCAACAAGAAAAGGCTTCCATCCTGTTGATATATACGGGTGGGACGATAGGTATGATCGAGAATCCGGAGACTGGAGTGTTAGAGTCGTTTAATTTCCAGCATTTGAAGGACAATATGCCGGAGTTGAAGAAACTGGGGTATTCGGTGGCCACGATACAGTTCGATCCTCCGATGGACTCCTCGGAGATGGGGCCGGACTCGTGGATGAAGATCGTGAAAATCATCGCCGATAATTATCAGAAATACGACGGCTTTGTGGTACTGCATGGCACGGATACAATGTCGTATACGGCATCGGCATTGAGTTTTATGCTCGAGAACCTGAGTAAGCCGGTGATCCTTACGGGATCGCAATTACCGATCGGGATGTTGCGTACCGATGGGAAGGAGAACTTGATTACGGCGATCGAGATAGCGGCCGCCAAGGAGAACGGCTTACCGTTGGTCCCGGAGGTCTGTATCTTTTTTGAGAATGATTTATTGAGGGGGAATCGTACGAGTAAGATAAACGCAGATAATTTTAACGCGTTCCGTTCGTACAATTACCCGGCTTTGGCTCATGCGGGTATCTATATTAAGTATGATCTGCCGCAGGTATATCATCCGGTATCGCGTAAGCCGCTGAAGCCGCATTATTTGTTGGACCGAAATATCGCTATACTAAAACTATTCCCCGGAATTTCTCCGCAAGTAGTGGAAAGTATCCTGAATATCCCGGGTCTGAAAGGCGTGGTGATGGAAACATTCGGAAGCGGAAACGCTCCGTGCGAGGAATGGTTCTTGAATATGTTGAAGGAGGCTGTAGACCGTGGTATCGTCATCGTGAATGTTACTCAGTGTAGGGCCGGAAGTGTGGAGATGCACCGTTATGAGACGGGGCACAAATTGTTGGAGGCAGGCGTGACGAGCGGCTTCGATAGTACGACGGAGAGCGCCGTGACGAAGCTAATGTTCCTCTTCGGCCATGGGCTGACACCCGACGAGGTGAAGGAGCATATGAACTGCTCGTTGATCGGGGAGGTATCGATCCCTGAGACGTTCCGCCCCTAGTGTATACTATGTAAAACAGAAAAAAAGCAGTGTTGCGGAATAGGAGAGTATGAAACTATCATTTCTGAGTTTAGCGAGTGGGAGCAGTGGGAACTGCTATTATTTGGGGACTTCGGAATTCGGTATGCTGATTGACGCAGGTATCGGAATCCGGACCATAAAGAAAGTATTGAAGGACCGGTCGATCGATTTTACCAAGATCGTGGCCGTGTTGATTACCCACGATCATGCGGATCATATCAAGACGGTCGGGTATTTGGGCGAGAAGCTTTGCATTCCTGTCTATGCGACAGCCGACGTGCACCGGGGGATTGATAAGAGCCGGTATGTGGAGGAGACCTTATGTGTCTCCCGCAAGGTTATAGAAAAAGAAGTTCCATTCCTTATCCGTGATTTCCGTATCACGGCTTTCGAGGTGCCTCACGATAGTACTGATAATGTGGGGTACCATATCGAGTATGGTAATCATAAATTCACTTTCGCTACCGACGTAGGCCATATCACGGACACGGTGGGGAAATATATCTGCATGGCGAACCATTTAATATTGGAAGCGAACTATGACGAGGAGATGCTTCGTTTCGGTACATATCCCGCTTTCTTGAAAGAGCGAGTGGCGAGCCCCACCGGGCATTTGAGTAATAGGGAGGCCGCAGAGTTCTTGGCGACCCATTATAATACCGGTTTGAAGAATATCTGGCTTTGCCATCTCAGCCGGGACAATAACCATCCCGAACTGGCCTATAAGACAGTGGATATACGTCTTTTCCAAGAGGGCATAAGGGTAGGGAAAGATGTCTCATTGGTAGCGTTGAAGCGGACTACACCCTCGGATATTTACGAGTTTGATTAAAATTTTAAGAAAAAAAGTAGTCGAAAAGTTTGCGGGGAAAAATAAAACCTCTATCTTTGCACCCGCAATCGAGAAACAAACGGTGGTTTGAAAAAGTAACGATAGCAAAACAGAATGACTTGGTAGCTCAGTTGGTAGAGCAAATGACTCTTAATCATTGGGTCGAGGGTTCGAGCCCCTCCCAGGTCACTCAAACAAATAACATGTTGACTTGGTAGCTCAGTTGGTAGAGCAAATGACTCTTAATCATTGGGTCGAGGGTTCGAGCCCCTCCCAGGTCACACGATTTACTTATTGGAAAGATGGCAGAGTGGTCGATTGCGGCGGTCTTGAAAACCGTTGAACTGAGAGGTTCCCGGGGTTCGAATCCCTGTCTTTCCGCAGAGAGTCCTGTAAGGCGAAAGCTTTACGGGATTTTTTGTTTTTGAGGCGTTTGTCCGGGCACGAACGGAAAGAGGTAGCGGGCATCGCTAGAATGAGAAAGTGTATAATAATATGGAAACAGGATCATTGCGGATAAGTGATATACGGCCGGATTTTATCTATATGATGGAACAAGCCGTGAAAGCCCCATCGGGACATAATACCCAACCTTGGTTGTTTCGTGTGCAAAAGGATAGGATACAGATTCTTCCGGATATGAGTAAGTCCCTTCCGGCCGTAGATCCGGATAACCGTGAGTTATTTATTAGCTTAGGATGTGCCACCGAGAATCTTTGCATTGCGGCTGAGGCAAAAGGATATGCTCCGCTACCGGTTTTTTCAGGATCGGGGGAGATCACCGTACTCTTGTCGGAGGCATCGATGATTAAGGAGACGAGTGGGCTTATCGAGGAAATTTCGGTCAGACAGACGAATCGAGGCATATATTCCGGGGAAATGATTCCATCGGATCAATTGAGCTATTTGAGGAATACGCCTTTGGAGGAAAATATCAGTCTGCATTTGTGGTCGAAAGGAGAGTGGGAGTTCGATACGCTTTCTTCTTATATATTTGCGGGGAATAACCGGCAAATGAACGATCATCTGTTTAAACGAGAGCTGAAATCATGGATGCGTTTTAATAAGAATCATGTACGAGCTACATCGGACGGCCTGAGTTATGCGGTGTTCGGGGCGCCGAATCTTCCCCGTCTTATCTCAGAGACAATCATGGGAAGTGTCTTGAAAGCCGGCATACAAAATAGGGGAGACAAGAAGAAGCTGGACTCTTCTTCTCATTTAGCCTTGTTTGCCTTACGGACAAATACGCTACCGGAATGGTTTGCGCTAGGCCGGAGTTTGCAACGTTTTCTTTTGAGAGCTACGGAAAAGAATATCGCTTTCGCCTTTTTGAACCAGCCTTGTGAGGTGCGTGATCTTTCCGGTTTGCTGGCGAAAGACTTGTCTTTCACCAACGAGATTCCTGCCTTGATCCTCCGTCTAGGATACGCCAAGCGGAAAATGCCGTACTCACCTCGAAAGTCTTGGCGTGAGAGGCTGGTTCCGTAATGGTTAAGTCAGATAGCGAGTGCCCTCGTTCATGCCAGCCTGCACAGGATATGCCAATACGAAACTGTTTGCCTGAAAGTATTTGTTGAGGTACTTGGGGATACGGGCCATGGCGGGAGCGTAGGAAAGTCCTTCCTTGCGGCTAAGGATAATCCACATCGTGTCGTCCGGTTTTATATCCCGGAAAACGATCAGGAAGTCATCCCAGTCGTTGAATTCGATATAACTGGCTTCTCCGCTTTTCTTGGCTAATAATTTCTTTAAGGCATTCAAGGTCGCTTCCGAACCGTAAAAGACTGTCGCTGCACCTGTGTTCTGGGTCACGTTTCGTAGCCGAAAGATGATTTGGTTGAAACCGATTTCTTTTTCGGCCAATTCCGGGATGATGATCAGATGCCGTCTAACAGTAGAGATGGGTTGTACGGGCTTGTATATGAATGTACTTACACTACTTTCCGCCAATACACTTTCCACGATATGGCCTAGGAAGGCCGCCGGTATATCTTTTTCCTTGTGCAATCCCACTACCAGATCTGTGATCTCCCGCTCTTTTACCACGCTGGCGATAGCATTCGATACGCTTAAGTCATATCTTAATAAATCCTTCATCCGGGTATCCGTGGCGGCAGCCGTATTGACTGCGGTCTGTAGAACCCTGCGGGATTGTTTCAACGCTTTCTCGTCTGAATGATGGTTATCTATCACTTTTAGGGCAAACAAGCCGTTCTTGTTTTGGGGAGATTTGATCGCCAAGCTGAGGTTGACCAGCTCTTCCACGGTCTCTTCATTGCTGACCGGTATCAAGATATGCTCTGATTCTTTTTTGTTTTCCTCCTTATCGGATATATCTTGGGCCGCTATGTTATGAGCGCCTTTTTGGGCGGCGAAAGAGGCGATGGTACAAGTGACAAGTATCATCAGGATCGTACCGTTCAACACGCTCTCATTTAATAACCGGATTGGTTCCCCATTAGCGTCTGTTCCGGTGATTACGTTATATCCGACCATCACGGCGGCCAATGTAGCGGCGGCTTGTGCGTTACTTAGGCCGAAAATAACGCTTCGCTGATCCGTGGACAGATGGAAAGTCTTTTGGGTCATCCAAGCGGCTATGTATTTGGCGGCCGTAGCTACGATAATCATGATAAGCCCTACTTTAATGGTCTCGAAACTGGTAAAGAACGTACGATAATCTATTAACATACCTACGCCCAACAAGAAGAATGGGATGAATATGGCATTTCCTACGAACTCTACACGATTCATCAAGGGTGAGCTTTGCGGGATAAGGCGATTTAGGGCTAGTCCGGATAAGAACGCCCCGATGATCGCCTCCATACCCGCTACCTGAGCTAGGAAAGATCCCAGAAATACCATCACCAGCACGAATATATACTGTGATATATTATCGTGTACATGCTTAAAGAACCAACGCCCAATGAAAGGGAAACCGAATAATACGATTAATGCGAATATCAAGATGGAAACCCCCAGACGAATCCAAAACATATCGTTGACCTGTCCGGTGGCCATGCCGACAATGATCGTTAGGACGAGCAATGCCAAGGTATCAGTGATCATCGTTCCTCCTACGGTGATACTGACAGCTTTGTTTTTGCTGATACCCAGTTTACTGATAATCGGATAGGCGATCAATGTATGGGAGGCGAACATACTGGCGAGTAAAACGGAGGTCAATATGTTGAATCGCAGGACCCATATCCCGACAACCGTTCCTAGGATCATCGGAATGAGGAATGTGTACATGCCGAAAGCTAGGCTTTTCGTACTATTTCTCTTAAAATCCGCCATATCGATTTCCAATCCGGCGAGAAACATGATATAAAGCAATCCCGCCGTCCCGGACAAGATAATGCTGCTATCCCGTAATACGAGATTAAAGCCATGCGGTCCGATAATTGCGCCGGCAATGATCAGTCCAAGCAGGTGAGGGATTCTCAGCTTGTTTAATAAAAGGGGAGCGGCCAGGATAATTAAAAGAATCAAGAGAAATTTTAATACCGGGTCCGCTAAGGGCAATGTGAAATCTATTGTCGAGGCTAATACCATATGCGTAATTTTTTCGTTATAATTTGAAACAAAAATAATAAGAATTTGCGGAGATTGCAGCGTTTACGCCAACTTTGCATCTTCTTTTATAGATAACAATAAATGTGTGAGTTTTATAAGTTAAAGTATATGTAAATCTTGGGACATTAGCGTGAACCGATTATATTTGTACATACATTGCATTGAGTTTATTGTTATAAAACTAAAAAGCGTTTAAACCCTTTGCATAAAAGGGTGTCAAACATGAAAAGAGAAAAATATTTATTTAATGTAGAGGAGAAACAAATATGAAACCCATGAAATTAACATCTTTAGTGATGATGCTTCTGATCGCGTTTAGTGCCGCGGCTCAGGAGGAGTTCTTTGATGATGTGTATTTCTCTTCCAAAAACAAGAAAAAGAAAGAACAGGTTGAAGAGAAAAAGGTTGTTCAGCCGAAACAGGAGTCTAGGGCCCTTGTCGCTACAGCCAAGAGCCAAGCTTCTTCAGACAGCCGGGATGTAGATGAATATAACCGTCGTTATACATCAGTCGAGGTGGAGGAGCCTTATCGTGAGGATGATTCCGTTATCTATGAGGATAGCGATGAGAATGAGTCTTCTTCCGAGCGTCGTTCGGATACTGAATATACGGAACGTATCATTCGTTATCATTCGCCGAGTAAGATTACGATCGCCGGAGCGGATCAAGTCGATTTGTATCTGAGTGACGGATATTATGGTTACGGCTATGATACGGATTATTCGAACGGTAGTGCGAACGTGAATTTTAATATCAATGTCGGCAACGGTTGGGGGTCGCCTTGGTATACCGGTTGGTACGATCCTTGGTTCTATAGTTATAGCCCTTGGTGGACTTATTCATCTCGCTTCTACGGCCCGTCTTGGGGATTCGGCTGGGGCTGGGGAGGCTTTTATGCCGGCTATTATAGTCCGTGGTACGATCCATGGTATGGCCCGTCTTGGGGCTGGGGTGGAGGCTATTGGGGTGGCCATTGGGGACATCACCATCATTACTATCCCGGTTACTACTCGACTCCAAGTAGACATTATTCAAACGGACGTTCCTCTTATCGAGATAATCGCTCTTATGCGAGTGGCAGAGGTTCCGGTTATACAGGTGGGCGGAGCAGTAGCTCTTCTTCCTTGAGAAATTCCGGATCGACTACAAGACCTTCGTCTTCAAGTTCCTTGAGCAATGGACGTGCGGGATCTACCCGTAGGGAATCTGCTATTTCCTCTGGTGCGGGACGTCGTTCCTCTTCTTCTGTTAGAAATTCGGCAACGACAAGAAGTAGCTCGGGCATAAGTAATAGCTCGGCGAGAACAAGGATTTCCAGAAGTAGTTCTGGAGCCGCATCTTCTTCCGGACGTCAATATTCAGCTCCGGTAACACGTTCTTCTTCCAGAAGCAGTAGCGATTTCTCAAATAGTCGCTCTTCTTCCAGTCAATTTAGAAGTTCCTCTCCTTCTCGTAGTAGTTCGGTAGGTTCTTCTTCCGGTAGCTTCGGTGGAGGTCGTTCTAGTGGAGGCTCTGTTGGTGGCGGAGGTGGCCGTGCCGGTGGTGGTCGCAGGTAAAAGTGTTAGGTTGATAAAATTAGAGATACGATGAAAAGGATAGGAATTATAATGTCGGTGCTTGCCCTGTGTGGCGGCACCGCTTTTTCGCAGTCACAGTTGGATGCCTTTAAGTATTCCCAGACGGAGTTGAATGGTACGGCTCGTTATTTAGGAATGGGTGGTGCTTTTGGTGCGTTAGGTGGTGATATTTCCGCTATGAATACGAACCCGGCAGGCTTGGCGATTTATAAAAGCTCGGAGGTAGTTACGACATTGAGTTTGTCTTCGGCCTCTGCGAAGACCGATTGGCTTGGTTCGAAGGTGGACAACAGCCGTACGAAGGTGAGTTTCGATAATATCGCTTACGTAGGATATTTCCCGACAGCGAATGATGAGGGTATCGTGAGCTGGAACGTTGGTTTCTCTTATAATCGCTTGAAGAATTATAACCGGAACTATACGATGGCTACAGGAGGTGATTTGAATACTTCTCTTTCTGATTATGTGGCCATGCGTGCGGCAGGAATGCCTAGCGGACTGTTAGGGGAGGGTAAAGACTATAACCCTTATAATAACCAAGACTTAGGTGATTGGCTATCTATTCTAGGATACAATGCCGGTTATATGGATTCATATAACGATAATGATAAAGAGTATTATAGTGCGTTCGGGGATAAAGATGCGGATGGGCAATGGAGTCCGTATTTATTGCAAGGAGGTCAATTAAAAGTTTCAGAGCGAGGTTCCGTGGATCAATATGACTTGGCTTTCGGTATAAATATATCGGAACTTGTGATGCTTGGCGCTACGGTTGCGATTACGGATTTGAACTATCGATATCAGTCATCGTATGATGAGGAATTTACGAACGGCAATACTTTATACTTAGATAATTACTTGGATACGGATGGTACCGGGTATTCATTTAATGTGGGTGCTATCGTTCGTCCTACTGATTTTCTTCGTTTGGGTGTAGCTTATAATTCACCAACGTGGTATAAGATGACAGATCGTTATTATGGTGAGGCCGGTTCTTATCTGACCTTTATGGATAAAGGGGAGATGAAAGAGCGTAAACTAGATGCCGCTACCCCTAATAATGCTTATTATGACTATGAATTCCGTTCTCCGGATAAATGGATCTTTAGTGCCGCCGCAATCTTGGGTACGACCGCTTTGATAAGCGTTGATTACGAGTTGATGAATTATAAGAATATGCGTATGTATCAAACGGATGGTAGCAGTAACGTGTATACTAACCAAGATATAACGGATAATTTCAAGTCAATGAATACGATCCGTGTAGGTGCGGAGGTAAAGGTTACTCCTCAATTTGCCGTAAGAGCAGGTGTCGCCTACAGCGATAGTCCGATCAAGGATAAACTGAAGAATGGAGAGAAAGAGGTCTTTACGGTTGGTACGATTCCTAATTATACGATCGATAAAGGGGTCATGAATTATACGGTAGGTATCGGTTATCGCTTCACCCCGAACTTCTATACGGACTTGGCTTGTGTATTCCGTACGCATAAGGAAGATGTTTATGCGTTCTCTAATATGTTTGCGGGAGATGATCCGAAACCATTCCTCGAAGCCCAACCTGCCACGATGAAAACAAACACGACTCGTGTAGCTTTGACATTGGGATACAAGTTCTAATATACATATATTTTAGATCTGTAAAGTCCCCTGTTCGTACGTTAAAGGTGCGGGCAGGGGACATTCTTTTTATAATTTGAAATAAAAT
Organism: Parabacteroides sp. merdae-related_45_40; assembly: GCF_001915675.1. Classification (NCBI taxonomy): domain Bacteria; kingdom Pseudomonadati; phylum Bacteroidota; class Bacteroidia; order Bacteroidales; family Tannerellaceae; genus Parabacteroides; species Parabacteroides sp. merdae-related_45_40. The sequence goes on from NZ_MNQY01000112.1 coordinate 15,235, forward strand.
ATTTGTTGGTTTAAAATATTTTTCGTTCTTTTGCTTCCATTAATAACATTGTATAACAATTAAACCCCATCGCCTATAGCATAAACATTACTCGAATAAACTAAAAATGTGAAAGTAATGAAGACTTTAAAAATGATGACCGACGAGGAATTGGTTGTCCTTTATGCAGAAGGTAATAATGCCGCTTTCGATATTTTATTAAATCGATACAAAAGTAGCATTCATTCTTACATTTATTTCATAGTACGTAACAAAGAGCTTACGGAGGATATCTTTCAAGAGACCTTCGTGAAGGTTATCATGACTATAAAACAAGGTCGCTATACCGAGAACGGCAAGTTTAAGGCATGGATTACTCGTATTGCCCATAACTTGATTATCGATAATTTCCGTCAGGAACGTAGCGAAAACACGATCTCGAATGATGAGGTGGAAATCGACTTATTTAATAATATCAAGCTTTGCGATGGTACGATAGAGGATAATATCGTGCGCCATCAAGTATTGTCTGACGTGAAGAAATTGGTAAAGCATTTGCCGGATAACCAGCGTGAGGTGTTGGAGATGCGCTACTATCAAGACCTTAGTTTTAAGGAAATCGCCGATATCACGGGGGTTAGCATCAATACGGCCTTAGGGCGTATGCGTTACGCTATCTTGAATATGCGCCGTATGGCCGATGAGAACCGTATCGAGCTATCTATGGTGTAAAATAATTTTCTTTCCATGCAATAAGTCTTAGGTCCCTACGTTTTATTAGCAAACAAGATAAAAATAAAGGTGCCTATGAGGAAGCTTTCTACGCAATGCATGGATGATTTGGAGAAAAAAATGAAAAGTGCCCCGGAGGCGAAAAGTTCGCCTCGGAAGCAAACGATGGATTTCTTGAAACAGTTTGCGAGGGCTTATCAAGCGGAACCGGCTGTACGTCCGGAGCTCTGCGGGTATGTGTTGAACTAAGAATTACGGAAAGAGAATCTATATTATTAGGTTCTCTTTCTTTTTTTGTATACTTTTGTAAAAACAAAAGACAAGATTATGAAGCATTTGATAGCGCCTTCCCTGCTTTCCGCTAATTTTCTGGATTTGCGGAAGGAGGTGGAGATGATAAATAAAAGTGACGCCGATTGGTTGCATCTGGATATTATGGATGGGGTATTCGTGCCGAATATCTCGTTTGGTTTCCCGGTACTTAACGCATTAAAGTCTATATGCCAGAAGCCGATGGATGTACACTTGATGATCGTGGAGCCCCAGAAGTTTATCCCTGAGGTCGCGGCTACGGGAGCCTATATGATGAACGTGCATTATGAGGCATGTACCCATTTGCATCGGACGGTAGTGGCTATTAAGGAAACGGGCATGAAAGCGGGTGTTACCTTGAATCCGCATACGCCCATCTGCTTATTAGAAGATATTATCCAAGATGTGGATATGGTTTTATTGATGTCCGTGAATCCGGGATTTGGTGGTCAACGCTTCATTGAGCATTCCGTAGATAAGGTGGCCCGTTTACGAGAAATGATAGACCGGAAGGGATTGAGTACTATGATCGAGGTAGATGGCGGGGTGAATTTAGAGACGGGAAAGCGTTTGGTTGACGCAGGTGCCGATGTATTAGTCGCCGGTAACTTCGTATTCAAATCTCCAGATCCGATACAAACAATTAAAGACTTGAAAGCTTTGTAGAACACATTAATATATCACCAAAACCTAACTATCATGATTGAGGAAATACAAAAGCGGCCTTTTGTACGGCCGCTTTTTTTATGGATAACCGGAATTTTATGCTATGCGTTTTTACCTACCTCTTTGCTCTTATATGTTTTAGGGGTTTTATCTGCTCTGCTTTTTCTTTTTCTGGGGTTCTCGTGGGGGCGAGGGCATGCTGAGTTGCGATACGATTCCCGTTGGATATGGGGAGCTATAGTCTCTGTTTTGATTGTATGTTTAGCGGTTGAGGTCTGTTGGTATAGTGACCGGCGTATAGCGCTTGTAAATGAGCCTGATTCTTCTTTAGATTTATTGGCTAGCGAGGCCCAATATTCTTTGGTAAATACGTTTGATCGCTTACGCTTGTCTGATGAGGAGAAATCTATTTTGGCTACATTGACATTGGGATATAAGAAAGCGATGAGTCGGGAAACGAAAAGGCGCTTCTCTTTGGCGGGCGTGTCTCATATATTAGCGGTGAGCGGTTTTCATGTTGCCGTGATTTGTGGATTCTTATCTTTCTTTTGCTCGTTTATGCCAAGATGGGGGATAGGACGTTGGGTTCGTTATATCATTCTGGTGGGAAGTCTTTGGGGGTTTGTCTTTATCACAGGATTAGCGCCCTCGGCGGTACGGGCAGCCTTGATGCTATCTTTATATTTAACAGGAAGGGCGCTTAGGCGTGTTACGGATGGATATAATACATTGGCCGCCGCCGCTTTCTGTATGCTGGCCTATAATCCGTATTATCTGTTTGATGTCGGTTTTCAGTTAAGCTATTTGGCTGTGTTTTTTATTTTATTCCTAGTGCCTCGTTTCAAGGAATGGATAGTGGTGAGAAATCCTTTGTTGGCCATGCCTTGGGAATGGATTACGGTGTCTATAGCTGCGCAGATAGGGACTGCTTTGCTCTGTTTTTATTATTTTGGACAATTTTCGACAGTTTTCTTGTTTACGAATCTACCGGTCACTCTCTTGGCTATGTTTTTGATTCCTTTTGCCTTTTTGTGGTTAGGCTATCCGGTGGATTTCTATGGATATGACTGGATACAGAAGATCGTAGAAGGGTTGGTTCATAGCATGGTAAGGGTGGTGGACGTGTTCAGCGCTCTGCCTTATGCGACGATTACGGGGCGTTTTAGCTTCTTTGAGATGCTAGGAGGTTATGGTTTTCTTGTTTTATGCTTGATATATATGAAGATACGGGAACCAAAAGTTTTGTTAGCCGCCTTAACCCTTTTGTTAATAATATCAGTAAAGATCCTTATTGAACTTTTTTTGATAGCCGGAAACTAAAAAAGTCGTACCTTTGGAGGTGAAAACAAAAAGATTATATGATCACTAAAATCATTCAAGAAGAGAAGATTCAGAAAGCCAAAAAATACGTAGAGAAAGGCGAGAGTTTTGTTATCGTGACGCATGTCTCACCAGACGGCGACGCATTAGGTTCATCCCTTGGTTTATATCATTTCCTATCCGCTTACGGTAAGGATAATGTAGCGGTAGTGGTACCGAACGCATTTCCCTCTTTTTATAGATGGATGCCGGGCGCTAAGGATGTCGTGATACATGAGAAATATCCGGATTTCGCCGAGAAATTGATCAAGGAAGCGGATGTTATTTTCTGCCTCGATTTCAATGAACCCAAACGTATCGAGAAACTGGCTCCGGCGGTGATCGCCTCAGAAGGCCGCAAGGTGATGATTGATCATCATTTGAACCCCGCGGATTTTTGCCGTGTGACGATGTCGTATCCGGAGATGTCTTCTACCAGTGAGATGATCTTCCGTTTTATTTGTCGTATGGGGATGTTCGATTTATTGAATGGGGATGCCGCCGCTTGTATCTATACGGGTATGATGACGGATACGGGATCGTTCACCTATAATTCGAATAAACCGGAGATTTATACGATCGTCAGCGAATTGATCAAGAAGGGGATTGATAAGGATTTGATCTATCGTAAGGTGAATCAGGTCTATTCCGAGTGTCGTTTACGTATGATGGGATATGTGTTGTATGAGAAGATGAGGGTCTATCCGGAACAACAGGCGGCTCTTATCACGTTATCGAAAGAGGAACTGGATCGTTTTCAGTACCAGACTGGAGATACGGAAGGTTTCGTGAACTTGCCGTTAAGCATAGAGAACGTAAGCTTTAGTGTCTTTATTCGTGAGGACAGCGATTACATAAAGGTATCGCTTCGCTCCGTGGGCGATTTTCCTTGCAATCAGTTTGCTTCTACTTATTTCAACGGAGGTGGACATAAAAATGCGTCCGGAGGTGAGTTCTATGGCTCTTTATCTGAGGCCGTAGCCGTGTTTGAGAAAGGTTTACAGGAATTTAATCCTAATAAATCAGAAGATTTAGGCAAACATGCGTAAGGTTTGACGAAGATTATTTACATTTGCGATTCATTCAATTAAAGACTAACAAATGAAGAAAGGTTTTAATATCCTGTTGATTCTGTGTGCCGCATTAGTTGCTATCTCTTGTAGCAAGACAAAGTCGTACACGGATATGTTGAAAGATGAGAAAAAGGCAATCGAGCGTTTTATCGATGATAAGGGCCTTGAGATCTTGGATGATTTTCCTGCTGATAGCGTATTTAAGGAAAATCAGTTTGTGCTCTTGGATAATGGTGTCTATTTGAATATTATTGATAAGGGAAGCGATCAGAGAGCGGTGCAATATAAAACGAAAATGTTGTACCGTTGTAAGATGAGTTACTTCATGGATTCTACTATTGTCGCTATTGAGAACTATGGCCCGCATAGTAATGGAACTTCTCCTATCGCTTTTACATATGGGGATTATTCGAAGAATTCACCTTATGATCCCTCTTATTATTATGTAAGTGAGGGAATGCAAGAGCCTTTGAAGTATGTTGGAGATCGGGCTAAAGTGAAAATGATAGTGCCTTTTAAAAGAGGAGCCTATAATGATCAATCAAACGGTCAACCTGTATATTATGAAATTCTAGAATATATATTTGAAGAAAACTTATGACACTAATTAAATCTATTTCCGGTATTCGCGGTACAATAGGCGGTAGCCCGGAAGACGGATTGAATCCGTTAGCTATTGTTAAGTTTGTAGCCGCTTATGCTACATTCATCCGAAAAAACACAAAAGTGGAGACCAATAAGATCGTTGTTGGGCGTGACGCACGTATCTCCGGTCCGATGGTAAAACAAGTCGTCCTAGGAACGCTTACCGGTATGGGATTTGATGTGGTGGATATCGATCTGGCCACGACCCCGACAACCGAGTTAGCCGTAGCTATGGAAGGGGCTTGCGGAGGTATTATCCTTACCGCCAGTCATAATCCGAAGCAATGGAATGCCTTGAAGCTTTTGAATGAGAAAGGTGAGTTCTTGAATGCCGCTGAAGGGGCTGAGGTATTACGCATAGCTGCCGCCGAGGACTTCGAGTTCGCCGACGTGGATCATTTGGGCAAGGTAATCCCGAATGCGACTTATAAGCAAAAACATATCGAGAGCGTCTTGAATCTGGATCTCGTGGACGTGGAGGCTATTAAGGCCGCTAACTTCCGTGTAGCTATCGATTGCGTGAACTCCGTAGGCGGTATCGTGATCCCGGATTTGTTATATGCGTTGGGTGTGAAGGAAATCTTTAAGCTGCATTGCGCCCCTCATGGAAACTTCTCTCATAATCCGGAACCCATTCCGGAAAACTTGACAGAGATCTCCGATTTGATGGGACATGCGAAAGCGGATGTTGGCTTCGTAGTAGATCCGGACGTAGACCGTTTGGCGATTATCTGCGAGAATGGCGAGATGTTCAACGAGGAATACACCTTGGTCGCTGTCAGTGATTACGTATTAAGCCATACTCCGGGTAATACGGTAAGTAACCTGAGCTCCAGCCGTGCGCTTCGCGACGTTACCCGTGCTCATGGCTGCGAATATAATGCCGCCGCTGTAGGCGAGGTGAATGTGGTTGCCAAGATGAAGGCTACGAATGCCGTGATCGGTGGTGAGGGCAACGGTGGAGTGATCTATCCGGCCAGCCATTACGGACGCGACGCTTTGGTAGGTATCGCCTTGTTCCTGACTCATCTGGCAAAGAAGAAGATGAAGACGAGCGAGTTGAAGGCTTCCTATCCTCCGTATTTTATCTCCAAGCAAAAAGTCCAGTTAACGCCGGAGATCGACGTGGACGCTATCTTAGCGAAAGTAAAAGAGAAGTTCTCTCAATATGATATTACGGATATCGACGGAGTGAAGATCGATTTCCCGGATAAATGGGTTCATTTGCGTAAAAGCAATACGGAACCGATCATCCGTATCTACTCTGAGGCCCATACGATGGAGGAAGCCGAGGAATTAGGCGGTCAATTAATACAGATCATCAACGAGATGTGTAAATAACACCCTTTCGGGGCGTTTTAAAATATTGGGTTCAGTCTTCAGCCGAGGTAAGCTATTTATGCTCTGTTGATTTGACTGAACCCTTTTCTTTTGGATAATTCTCGGTTCGTGTAATGAATAAACTAATAAAGGTAATCTTATTTCTAATTGTCGGGATGGTTCAAGCCTTCGCATGGGGAGGGCTGAGAGGGGACACGTTGGCCAAGGAGCTGGATGAAGCTGTCTTGAATAGATCTTTTTATCTTCAGCAACGGGAGCAACGGATCACGCAGCTAAAGGACATGTTTCTCTTGAGCAAGATATCGTTGTGGCAGGAATATGAGATCAACCACCAATTATACGAGGAATTCAAGAAAATACAACAAGACTCGGCCATCTATTACATAAAGCGGAATATGGAGATAGCGTCATTTATGAAGGATACGGCACGCATCTATACTTCCCGCTTACGGCTGGCTACGCTTTATGCTTTCTCCGGGATGTACCGTGAGTCGGAAAGTCTGTTGCGAAGCATAGACCGTGAGTTGCTGTCTAAAGAGCAGAAACAGGATTTCTATGAGGCTTATTATTCGTTTTTCTCTTATTACAGTACGAATCTGGATTCTTTTGAATATAGGAAACAACTTGATTTATACAAGGATTCGTTATTGTCTGTCTTAGATACGGCCTCTTATCGGTATAAGATAAATCTGGCGCAGAAATATCTGGCTCACGGACAGGCGAGGTCTGCGGAGAAGGTGCCGTTACTTGCAATATACAGTTCCGCATGAATGAGATCTCTAAATTCTATCCTATCATTAATGCTTCCTATCAGATACAGGAAGCTCAAGGCAAAAGGCAATTGATGACTTATTTCTTGTTGATCAGCCTATTGACGCTCTTTCTGATCCTTTCTCTAGCCTATGTGTATAGGCAGATACGGAAGATCTCAGCGATACGAGAAGAGTTGGTTAATACCAATGCCTGTTTGGTAAAGTTGAATGGAGAGATAAGCGAGACGAATAATTTATTGCAAGAGCGAAATATACAGCTATCGGAGTCAAACCATATCAAAGAGGAATACATCGCTCATTTCCTCGATCTCTGCTCCACCTATATTAATAAACTGGAGGATTACCAGAAATCGCTACAGAAAAAGGCGATGAATAAACAGTTGGACGAGTTATTCAAGATGCTCCGTTCGACCCGTATGGTGGAGAATGAGGTGGAAGCGCTTTATGTTAACTTCGATCGAATCTTTCTTGGATTATATCCTACGTTTGTCAGGGACTTCAACGCTTTGTTGCAGCCCGAGGAACGTATCGTCTTGAAATCGGAGGATCTGTTGAATAAGGAACTTCGTATATTCGCCTTGATGCGGTTGGGAGTTACGGACAGCGTAAGGATAGCCGCTTTTCTTCGTTGTTCGTTGAGTACGATCTATAACTACCGGACCAAGGTACGTAATAAGGCGTTAGTGCCTCGTGATGAGTTTGAAGGTTGGGTGATGAGGATCGGGGTTAACCGGAATCCGTTATAATCAATCTACATTTTTTAGGATAGTGATCTTTATTAACTGATTTGTATTTAATGGGATAGAGGATCGTACTGTCTACATTTTTATATCAATCTTCTTTTTGCTTCTTATTCCCGGATACATTTGCGGCATAACTTTTAAAAAGAGATGTCATGAAGATTAAATTAATGATTGCCGCCGTGATCGCCTGTTTGGTGTTCACGGGATTTACGAAAGAGAACGTATCCGATACGGTCGATCACAACGCATGGAAAACATCCGGCGTCGTGGTCATACAAAATGATGTCCTTACGTTGGCCGGTTCCAACGCCCGTGCTTTGTTGAACGATGGCAAAGGCTATACGAACTTCGAGTTAGATATGGATGTACGTACCACGACCGGTGGCAAAGGTTATATTGGTATCCATACGGACGCTACGGATCGTAAAGGATATCGTATCGCCTTGAACAACGATCGGGAAGATCCGGTTTGGTGGCGGATGACGGGTAGCTTGGTGTCGGTCCGGAACCTGACGAAGAGTTTCGTGAAAGAGAACGAATGGTTCAAGATGAATATCCGGGTAGAAGGACGGCTTGTCCGGGTGCGGATTAATGGTGAGACTGTCGTAGAATATATAGAGCCTTCCAAACCTTTCCGTTTGAAGGAGAACGCTAAAGCATTGTTATCCCAAGGTACTATCTCGCTGGTGGGTACGGGACGTGGAAATCTTCAGTTTAAGAATATCTCTTTAGAGGCGTTCAGCGCGAAAGGAATAGACATTCCCGCTCAATGGGCGAATGCCGTGGATGAGCAGACGGACGTGAGTGGGTAACAACCTTTTCGGAGGCGGCCCGCAACAGCTTTGACTATGTGTTTACCGATGCCATGACGTTTCTGGATCATAAGGGGCGGCGTACGCACCTATGGGTAAACAAGGAAGTGATTATCGACGATGAGCAGGCATATATGGATATGATGTTGGACCGTATCTGTTCTGTCTTGGAAGAGCCGGTCGATATGTACGTGAATTCCTGTTTCCTTCCCGATGCGATGAGTGACCGATATGATATGTTTTGGACAGAAGAGCGTATCGACCGTTTCGTGAATGCCTTGGCAAAAAGTGGAAAGGCTTTGGAGATAAACGAGCTTTATCATATTCCGAATAAAGCGATCATTCAGAAAGCGAAAGCCGCGGGTGTAAAGTTCACGTTCGGTTCCAACAATATCACGCCGGAGGTAGGAACGCTCGATTATTGTATCCGTATGAAAAAGGAATGCGGTTTGACGGCGCAAGATATGTATAAACCACACATTAATATATAAGATTAGTTTTAAGGTCTGAACAAACATTAGATTTAAGGTAGAGGTATTAGTGCTTTAGGCAAAGATTGTTAGGTTTCGAGGTAAGATACATATGGAGTTACAGTTATAATATAATAGGTCGATTACTATAGGACAAAACATCTTATTTACTATATATAAAGATAATCATATATAGTTACATTCCACAAACCACGACGTGAACTGTACAGACCACGACGTGAATTATACAAACCATGCTGTGGTCTGTACAGTTCACGCCGTGGTTTGTGGAATGTAACAGTATCTTACGAAGAATGAACAGGCTCTTGAATAACTATTCTAGCTGAAGTGTAGCGTTTTTATCCTATAGGAAAATAGCGGTGAATTCCTTTTCGAAATTCGGGGTGAATGCGCCTTTCCCCAGATTCTCTTTGATCTCCTCGATCGGCCAGAAACGTCCTCCGTCCAGTTCCTCGGGATCGGGGGTGATGGGGCCATCGTAAGTGGTCCGGAAGCTGTTTACCAATTCCTTCTCTATGGAAGACTCGAATATATAACGTTTGATGAAGACAGGCGTGAAATCGGTAATGCCCAATTCCTCACGAACCTCACGGCGCAGGGCCTCTTCCACGCTTTCTCCATAATCAATATGCCCACCTACGGCCGTGTCCCATTTTCCCGGTTGTATATCCTTGTTCATGGAACGTTTTTGGAGATATAGATCTCCATCCTTATTAAAGATATGTAAATGGATTACGGGATGTAGCAACTTCCTTCCGCTATGACATTCCTTGCGAGTAGCCTTTCCGATCGTCTCACCTTCCTCGTTTACCAGAGGAAACCATTCTGTTCTCATATTTTAAATAGACTTTAATTTACTGATAACCGTACCTAACTCCTCATCCGTTAAATTATTTCCATACGTAGCGTAATCCAAGCGGAACGTACATCCGTTCTTGTATTCGGAGCAACCATAAGCGGTTTTGCCCCGGAGGATAGAGCCTTTGTGACAGATGGGGCAAACGGGCTTATCCGTTGATGGAAGCTCCAATTCAGGAGTAGCCTCTGCTTTCTCTTTCTCTTTCTTGGCACGAGGCTTACGAGGTTTCTTTTCCTTTTTCTCCTTGGGTTCGTCTTTGGGAGTTTCTTTAGCTGCTTTAGACGTATCCTCAATCGTAATCGTTCGCCGGGTTTGGTCGGAAAGGACGTTTATGACGACCTCGTTTACCATTTGCTTCAACTCATCCAGGAAAGTACGAGCCTCATAAGTCCCCCGTTCGATCTGACGAAGCTTCTTCTCCCAAAGACCCGTCAACTCCGCGCTTTTCAGCAGTTCTTCATGGATCGTGCCGATCAATTCCGCACCGGTAGCGGTGGGATAAAGATTCTTGCGCTCCTTCCGTATATAATTACGCTTGAACAAGGTCTCGATGATCGCCGCACGGGTAGAAGGGCGGCCGATACCGTTTTCCTTTAAGGCATCCCGCAGCTCGTCATTATCCACTAATTTACCGGCGGTTTCCATCGCCCGCAATAAAGTTGCTTCCGTATAGGGTTTCGGAGGCTGGGTCCAAGTCTCTTTCAAGATCGGTTTATGCGGGCCGCTTTCTCCTTTCACGAAATCGGGCAATACGCCTTCTTCCTCGGTAGGTTCAGCCTCCGGATCTTTCTGCTCGGCTCCGAATACGACACGCCAACCCGGTTTGAGGATTTGCTTTCCGGTTACCTTGAATTCCACCTTATCCACTTGACCCAAGACCGTAGTGGTCGATATCTCGCAATCCGGATAAAAGGCAGCGATAAAACGACGGGCTACCAAATCGTACACCTTCCGTTCCGTATCCGTAAGATTGCGGGCGGGGACTCCGGTAGGGATGATCGCATGGTGATCGGTAACCTTCGAGTTATCAAACACTTTCTTGCTCTTCGGCAATTTCTGATTCATCAAAGGAGCGGTAAGCTCCGTATAATCCACCAACCCTTTCAAGGTATTGGGAACTTTCGGATAGATATCATCACTAAGGAAAGTCGTGTCTACACGTGGGTAGGTTGTCACCTTCTTCTCGTAGAGCGATTGGATCAACTTTAGCGTATCGTCCGCCGTAAACGCGAATTTCTTATTACATTCCACCTGCAACGAGGTCAAGTCGAATAGGCGGGGGGCGAATTCCTTCCCTTTCTTCTCGGTGATACTGGTAACAGTAAAATCCTGTTCCTTTACCTTCTCCAGAAAAGCCTCGCCTTCCTCTTTCTTCGTGAACTTACCTTTCGTGGCGGAGAAAGTCGTATTCCTGTAAATGGTCTTTAATTCCCAATACGGTTCCGGCTTGAAATTGTCGATCTCGGCTTGCCGGTTTACGATCAAGGCGAGCGTCGGGGTTTGCACACGGCCGATCGATAATACCTGCCGGTTCTGCCCGTAGCGCAAGGTATAAAGGCGGGTGGCGTTCATCCCCAGCAACCAGTCGCCGATGGCACGGGATAGCCCGGCCTCATATAACTTATTGAATTCCGTCTGTTCTTTGAGTTTTTGGAAACCTTCCCGGATCGCCTCCTCCGTAAGCGAGGAGATCCAAAGGCGGTAGACCGGGCATTTACAACCTGCCTTTTGCATGACCCAGCGTTGGATCAGCTCTCCCTCTTGGCCGGCATCACCGCAGTTAATGACCATCTCGGCATTTTGCATCAGGCTCTCGATTACCTTGAATTGTTGCTCATACGTAGGATTCTCGATTAGTTTGATACCGAACCGGGGAGGGATCATAGGTAGCGACCCCAGACTCCAACGTTTCCAGTTCTCCGCGTATTCATGCGGTTCTTTCAGGGTACACAAATGCCCGAATGTCCAAGTTACCTGATATCCGTTTCCTTCGATATACCCATTCATTCGTTGGGTTGCCCCTAATACTTCCGCGATTTCCCGAGCCACACTCGGCTTTTCGGCGATACAAACTTTCATCAATACATCATCCTTTCTTAAATGAACAGACAAAAATACATGATTATTTCCGAATGAGCAAAGATGTTTGTTATCGTGAGTTTATAAAGCTGTATGATGGAGTTGCTGATTTTGGTTCAATTTGTTTTTACCTTTGGGAATTTTGCATACATTTGAACCTATGTAATCGAAGTGGGAGAATAAGTCGAATGGCAGACATTGATTCAGAGAAAGAAAGAAGGCTTGTGGCGGACTTGCTGGAAGGGGACGAGTCGGCCTTTTGTGAATTATATGCCCTGTATAAGGATCGCTTGATGTGGTTTTCCTTGAAATTCCTTAAATCCCGGGATATGGCGGAAGATGTTTTTCAGGATGCTTTCGCCTCTATTTGGCAGAATCGCCGTTTCTTAAACCCGAATGTACCTTTTGGCCCGTATGTGTATACGATCGTGAAAAATCGGATCTTAAACCTGTTGGCGGGACTGGATCGTGAGTTGGAGCTGAGGGATAAGATACGGTCCGCCTCATTGGATAGCACGAACGAGACGGAGGACTCGGTATTGGATACGGATTTAAACGCATTGTTGGATAAGGCGCTTGAAACGTTGACCCCACAACAAAAAAGGGTTTTTGATATGAGCCGTAAAGATATGAAATCCCATAAGGAGATAGCCGACAGTTTGGGTATCTCGGTATATACGGTACAACAACATATCTCTACGGCCTTGAAAGTGATCCGGGCGTTTCTGGCTAAATATGCGGAGACTTATATGACGCTACTGCTCTAAACACACACCTCCCTTTATTCATATTCCCGATAGGCACCGAACCGGGCTAAGCGATCCTCGCCGAGTTGTTCCGGTACAGGTTGAGGGGAGAGGCCCAAGCCTTCGTTGATCTGTTCCCAAAGTCCCGTACGGGTGTAAGTTTGATGCACTTTCTGGAAACGGGTGGATAGTAATAAATCCTTGGCTTCTTGATATTGCTTCTTATCAATCAGTAGCTGTACCTTTCGCTCGACCACCCATTCATCAGAGGACGCGTTTATCTTATCCAGCCATTTTTCCCGTTCCGATAAAGCCTCTGTTCCAAACTTCTTTAATACTTTATCCCGCTCGATAACCAACTGGGGATGTAGGTTCAACCACGAGGTCTCGGGGATAGCGGCGTAAGTATCTCTCGCCTTTTCCCACGCCTGCCGACGAACATATAGCCTTGCCAATAAAGCTTTTGCCAGATCGATATCCGGGATGGATAGTTGTTCGATCGCCTCCTCTACACGTTCTCTTCCAGCCAACCAAGTCCCATAGTGGAATTGCCAATAATCCCGTTCCGGCCGGGGAGATATTTGGATCGCCCAACGAAAAGCATCGTCCAGATCTTCCATGCCGGATGGAGCCCACTGCCCGTCTTCCGGATAGGGGGCGGCGGGAAGCGTGGACTTATTCTTATAGGCATCGGCTAAGGCGATCCAGATGGAAGATTCATTCTTCCGGGCCCAGTCGAATAGCGGGATGCGATCGATCGGGCGAAGCCTTAATGCCGGAACCTTTAAAGAATAGATATCCAAAGGATGATCTGTCGGTATCCAATATTCTACGTGATTCTTTTTCTCGCCGGGACGCAATTCGAGCTTGATGGACTGGTCGCTGATCGGGCCACCTTGGATTTCTACGTAAGGCTGCCGGTCGGGGGTACTGAGCATGGACCATTCCTTGTCGCCGGCTACGCCATAACTCCATAGCTTGATACCGGGCGTACTGGATTCGTCGGCGATATGATAGAGCCCGCTGCCCAAGGAGGGAGTGTAGGCCCCGAAAGCATTCACGTCTTTCGTTTTCCAGAAGTAGCCGGTCATCTCTTTGATATCCCGTTCATGATGGGTTCCTTCGGTTTTCCAGTCGATCGTGTCCAACGTGGAGGCATGGGATAATACGGTCCCGTTCGGGAAATCGTATTGGGTATCCGGTGCGCAAGGAAGGGCGGCGTTGGACCATGACATCCATGGATAGGCTTGCTTTCCCGGGTTGTAGTAAACAACCCTTTGGGTAAGGCATTCGTCCTTATCTCCTAAGGAATATTCTACAGACCATTGCATACCGTAATGAGATTCCCGTTCTCCGCATGTTACATATGTGCGGTCTCCCGTATGATCGATCTGATAAAGCACCGGCTCATTTTGCGTGGGAGAGTGGGAGATCGGGAAACTGACCTCGATCCCCCCGGCCACGAAATAGAAACGGGGTAATATCCGTGTGTATTTGATTACGTCCGGTCTGTACAAGACCTCCTTGCCGCTCTCCTTGTGAGTGAGGGATATTACTTTCCCGCAAAGATCGGGGCAGATGATAGCCTTGACTTTCTCGTTCTCTAGCGAGATCATCCGGTACCTTTTAGGTACCGGACGATTTGAGGTCTCGCTATAACTCATATAGGGGTATACGCCATTCGGGTCCAAGGCGGTCGGTAGCGGGCCGGTGGGCGTCAATACGTGCGTCAGCTGTATCTGGTCGAACTCCTCGCAAACAACACCTGTTGTCTGCGAGAAGGCCGGCCCTGCGGCTACGCTTGCCATGAGTGATAGGATTAAACGATATGCTTTCATGTCTTTCCTGCTATATAAGCCCATTATTTCGCCAAAAGATCGGACAGTTGACGGATGATGAGGTTACCCTTACGTACATCCGCCGAGATCTTGTTCTCATCGAGCTCTTTCTCTTTCGGGAAGATAGACAAATGTTGGTCTAGCTGCTTCAATAAGCCTTGGGCTTGCGCGTTACCCGATTGGGCGGTCAGTTCCCGTAAGATACGGACCTTCTCGAAATCCACGATACCCTCTCTCATCTTCTCGAAGCGGATGCAACTCTTGCCTCCCGGATATACCATGTAGCAATCGCCTGCTGCCCAAGAGCCATGACGTGCGTCGCGATCGGCATCTTCCGGCCAAGCGTCGTAAGCCCATCGCAAGAAGCCGTCGTACCCATACGCCATTACATACCAACTGATCCAACGTCCCTCGATAGGAGGTGAGAACACGAAGTTGTTCGGGATCGGCGGGTTACAGCATACGTATACGGTGGACGTGCGTCCGGTGGCGGCCCGTGCCTTTTGCTCGGCGATGGTAGGTTCCTCTCCGTAAAGGAAAGAATAATCGTCCAGCAGTCCGTCCAATTCCTTATGCCAATTGCCGGCGTAAGTGATCTTCCAGCATTTATCATGGTTGCGCACGACATTGATAGCCGCTAAGGTCTCTTCCATCGGATTCTCGTTGATTCCGATATAGGTGATGTCCAACCAGCTTTTAGCTTCTAGATGGAACTTGAAATCCGTGAGGAAGATATTCCACATCTTCTTGAATTCCTCCGAGCTTGGCGCCCAGTTGATATAAGAATAATCGCCCGTAGCCTCGTCCTTATAGCGGTGACGGAATCCCCAAGGAATCGGGGTATAGAGGGTGATTGCCTCGTTGATGCCACATTCCATCGCTAATTCTACGTACTCGTCGAAGATCTTGTAGTCGAAGGCCCATGTGCCGTCCGCTTTCTTGATCCACTCGATCATGCCCCCCTCGATCATATAGGAGTTATCGGACCAAGGAGAATGTACTCCATAAGTCGTGATGTAGGTACCACCCGCATCGGCATAATGCTTCAAATGCTGCTTGAGAAGCATTTTATGTTCTGGTGACCACGGTTCCACGTGATTGTACCATGCCACGGCCCACGGGTTCTGCCATAGGTCCAGACGGTATTTCCAGTCTTTCGGATAGGGGAGCAACTGGTTTTGCACCACGATCTCCAGATTCAAGAATTGAGGAGCCTTGCCTTTCGCCCGCACCTCCACCTGTCCTTTATACGTACCGGGAGCGGTTCCTCTCGGCACATCCACCATCATCCATACCGGACGGGTGGTTTGGGAAGGGAGATCGAAGCGGTCCAGCGTCTCGAAACGGTCTGGCATCAAGAAGCCGGATTTGTAGGGAGATTCCCCGCAGATGGCTTTTTTCTCGGCATACGGATAATTGGACAATACGTAACGCACCAACTCGAAGGTAATCCGGTCTTTTGGGATGATGTTTCCCTCGGCGCTCCTCAAGTCCTGCGTAGAGACACGTACTTGTTCCAACGCTTCTGACGACCATACCAATATCTGGGCATTCGCTCTTTCCCCCCTCCAAACGGTCGTAGAGTAGGAAGATGATAAATCGTTGTCATGGTTTACGGGTACTTCCTTCCGGAAATAAAGCCGGTCGGTCGATCCGAAGGCGGAATGGATACCCGCCTGATTGCTCCAAGCGGGTTCATTCACGCAAAAATCAAATGTTAACTCCGGGTCATAGTGATGACTCCGTACAGGAACAAACGTGGAATCCATCTGCCCCGGATACACTTGGCCTAGACTGATATGAGAATAAATAAAAAAACTAGCTACCACTAAAAAGTATTTCTTCATGCTATAAAAATTTAAGATAATTCATATTTAAATGGGATTCCCCTCCCAGATAGGTAGGCCCTACCTTCTCGTATAGGTAGGGCCTACCCTCATATATATAGTCGCTTATTCTTGGAAAAACCCTTACCAGCCCGGATTTTGTTCCAAGGTTCCTTTCGACAATTGTACCTGTTGCAAAGGGATCGGGGATAGCCAATGCTTCGGTGTCTGGAACTTGCGGGCGGATGCGGGTTGGGCGATGATAAAGCCATCGCTATCCACCTGTATATCCTGCCCGATCACCAACTCCGGGAATTTCTGTTGATACTCCGTACCCACGAATTTCACGCCACGGATCGCAAGGGGAAGAACCGTTTCCGCCGTGCCCCAACGACGTAGGTCGTCCCGGCGGTATCCTTCGAATGCCAGTTCCACGGTTCTCTCACGCCGGATCTCTTCCAGCATATTCAGGCCGTTGACGGAGACGAAAGCGTTGGTTAGGTGAGGCATATTCGCCCGGTTTCTCAGATCATTGATGGTGATGTCTAACTGATCGTCCGTGATTTGTCCGTTCTTCTCGTATAAAGCCTCGGCGAGGATCAGCAGGACTTCGGCGTAACGAAACTCCTTGAAGTCGTATTCGCCGATGAATTGAGCGGCATCCAATGTCTCATCCAAGAACTTACGGATCATATAGCCTGTGCGTGTAGCGCTATTCCCTACAAATCCCGGATAGGTAGGTGTCCAGAGACCTCCCTCGAAAAAGACCTCGCTACCGGGAACGATAAACGTCTGCTCCATACGGGAGTCCCGGTTCTCGAATTCACTCGTCTGGTATTGGAATCCCTTAAATAAAGGAGATTTATCGATGGGCAGACCATCGTTACATAAATACATATCCGCAAGGTTTTTTGTAGGAACCATGGCACCGAACCAAAGTTCCCGTGTCCAGTTATGGGTCACTCTCAATTTATAATAACGCCTTGCCAATAAGACCTCCTTGCTATCATCCCCCTCTAAGATATGTAGATATTTATAGCTTTCCTTCCCTTTATCCCGGAACAAGGCGTATTCCTTGGAATCCACTAAGGCTTGGGCGGCATCGATGGCCGATTGGATATACATATCGGCGTTGGAGCCTTGATGGTATTTCTCCCAAGTTCCCTCGTACAAGGATACGCGGGCTTTTAACGCTAAGGCGGCCCCTTGCGTGGTACGGCCCAATTCCTCAGTAGTCAACTGGCTTTGCTTGGGAAGCAAAGGAATCGCCTTATCGAGATCGTCGATGATAAAATCAATGATCTCCTGCTGGGAGGAGCGAGGCGTGTAAAGCTGTTCCGAGGAGGTATTCAAGGGAATCTCTATCTTGGGAACCCCTCCGTAGAACTTGACCAGTTTCCAGTAGTTGTAGGCCCGGAAGAAATGGGCCTCGGCTTTCCAGCGTCCGATCTCGTCGTCGGTCAATCCAGACTCCTCCGCTTTCTTGAGCAGATAGGAAGTGGATTGGATGAATTTCCAAGGCTCATCCCAATCATCCGAATTGACCGGTGCTAAATAAGAACCATCGCTTACGTCGTCCGCCCCCGAACCGAAAGCGATATCCGAGTTCTTATCTATATATTGGGAGGCCTCCATCAGGCTGAAGTAGAAATCATTGGCGGCCAACTCGAAATCGGAAGGCTTTTGCCAAAATACGGCGTCGGACACTTGATCCATAGGTGTCATATCCAAGTCGCAACTAGATAGCCCGAGTGTGGCCGATAGCGCTATAATTATATTAAATCGTCTCATACTGCTAATTTGTTTTTTCGTGGAACCTTAGAAAGTTAAGTCAATACCGAAAGAATAATAACGTTGGAACGGATAATTGAATCCGGCTTTGTCCGACTCGGGGTCCCATCCTCCTTTTACGTTATGTATCTCGAATAGATCCTGTCCGCTTACGTAAAAGCGTGTCCGTTCGATGCCTAGTTTCTGTAACGCACCTTTGGGGAGCGTGTAGCCTATCTGGATATTCTTTAGGCGAACATAGGCGGCGTTGATCTTTTGCAGGGTGGATGCCTGATAATTCCAATGCCGGATCTCCCCATGCGTCAAGCGGGGATAATAGGCGTCCGGACGATCCTCGTTCCATGTCTGGCCGTAGTAGAACTGGGGCGGGTATCTCCACCAGTCGCTCCAAGGCATGGCGAAGTCTCCTTCACGGAACAAGGTGCGCTTGGCAACTCCTTGGAAGAATACGCTGATATCGAAGTTATTCCATTTAGCGCCCAGATTCAATCCGAAGGAATAGCGGGGAGTGGTGGAGCCAACGTATTCGGCGTCGCCGTCATCCCCATCTTTATCACCGTAGGTGGAGATCTTACCGTCGCCGTTCAAATCCTTGAACTTCGCGTCTCCGATGCCGATATTGGAAGGTACGCCCTCTAGTTTCTTATAAGCGTCGAGATCCGCTTGGTCCTTGATCACGCCATCGTATACGTAAGCGAAATAGGAATTCATGGGATAACCTTCCCGGGTCTCGTTCAATCCTAGTTTATAGGTATCGGCACCTCCGTATTCAACTAATTTGTTCACGGCGTCGGTCAACTGGAATTGGGCAGAGTATTCAACGTTGCCGATCTTGTCGGTCCAGTTCAATGTCAACTCGAAACCGTTCGTGCGTAATTTACCCGAGTTCGAATAGGGTGCCTCCGCACCTAACATGCTGGGATAAGTTACCGGAATTAACATATTATTATTCATCTTCACGAAATAATCAAACGAGAAGCCGAGGCGGGAATCAAGGAAAGCGGCATCGACACCCATGTTGACATTCTCCAGAATTTCCCATGTCCGGTCTACCCCGGCCAATACGTCTAAGCCCATGGCTTGGCTTTGGGAACCGTTTCCGAACGGATAGATTAATTTAGTTCCCCAGCCATCGTCCCTAAACTTTAGCAACTGGATATAGTCATACAGGCGGATACCTTCTTGGTTTCCGGTCTGTCCGTATGATGCTCTTAACTTCAGCTCATTGAATACCTTGGAGTTTTTCAAGAAGTTTTCTTGCGAGATACGCCAGCTGGCGGAGACTCCGGGAAACATCCTCCACCGGTTGCCGGGGGCGAAACGGGAACTACCGTCATAACGGAAGTTTGTCTCCAGAATGTACTTGTTCTTAAAGCTGTAGCCTAGGCGGGCGAAGGTAGAGCCGGTAGCCCAATGCTCGGCTTTGGCGTCGTTCTTCATATTTCCCGTGCCTCCGAGGTTAAGCTCCCACAGCTCATCCGAGATGAAGTTATCACGGCGTGCCATGAACATGCGGACTTCCTCCGTCTCGTAGGCCATACCTAACATGGCGTCCAGATGGTGGTCCGGGCCGAAGTTCTTATCGTAATTCAAGTAGGCCGTGTAATTTTGGTAAACGGTCTCTTCTGTCGTGCGATCCACGGCAGACTGCTCCGGACTTCCCGCTCCGGTGTAGTAGGTGATATTATTGTCCCATGTATAAAGAGGGATCGCTTTCGCTATGTCCTCATTGTTCTTGTTCTTATAATTAACACCGGCTTGGGCGGTTAAGGTCAGTCCGTCGATAATGTTGGCGATTAACCTGAAATTACCATTCATCTCCCGGGTCTTGAACGTGGCGGTCTCGCTCTCTTTGGCCAACGCTACGGCATTGCTCCAGCCTCCTTGGGTGAAGAAGTTACCATCGGCATTATAGACCGGGTGGTTAGGCATATCCAGAATCGCCTCACCGATTACCCACGCTCCGTTGCTGCCTACATCGGTACGTTTATTATTGTCCAAGGCTACTTTGGTTTCCAGCTTTAACCAATCCGTGATCCTATAATCGTAGTTCATACGTAGATTATACTTGGTGTTATTGTCGTCGGCATATTTTACGACTCCGAATTGCTTGCTATAACCGGCGGATAAATAATAATTGGATTTCTCGCCGCCACCGGAGATAGTGAGATTGTGCTTATGCTGAACGCCGTTGTTCAACAGCTCGTCCATCCAGTCCGTGTTCGTAAAGAACAATTTCCATCCTCCATACAACGGGTGATCGATCGGATTCGGGTCGTTGGACAAGATCCTATCCAGAAGCTCTTGCGTATACATAGGGGCGGAGCCGTTATGGATATTGGCCTCGTTGTCCATGATCGCCATCTCATAATTGGTTGGCGCTTTCATCATACCGGTCATCTTGGAGATCGACAAGTTTCCATTGTAAGTGATCTTAGGTGCGCCGGTCGCTCCCTTCTTGGTCGTAATCAAGACAACGCCGCCTGCGGCCCGTGCTCCGTAAATAGAGGCGGAGGCATCTTTTAAGACGGAGATGGCATCGATATCCTGCGGATTGATCATATTGATATCACCGGGAATACCATCTACTAAAACCAGCGGGGCACTGTCTCCGTTAGCGGATGAGACTCCACGTATGTTCATCTTAAAGTCCTCGTTACCCGGCTGGCCGGAGCTTCGTTGGATAACCATCCCCGGTATTTCTCCCTGCAAGGCGGATAGCACGTTGGTCACGGGCTTAGATTCGATAACCTCAGAGGTGACTTTCGAGATCGCTCCGGAAAGATTGCTTCGTTTCTGTGTTCCGTAACCAATCACGACTACCTCGTCAAGCTTTTGGGCGTCTTCCTTTAGCTGGATATTAAGGGTCTTGTTGTTGCCTACGGCCACTTCTTCCGATAAATAGCCGATGTAAGATATGAGCAGGATCGATTTACCGTTCGCCTCGATGCTATACTCACCGTTCAGGTCGGTAACTGTCCCTTTGGACGTACCTTTTACCACGACGTTCGCCCCGATGATCGGTTCGCCCCGTTCATCTGTAATGATACCGGTCACTTTCCGGTCTTGTGTCACTGGAACGGAGGCGTTGCCCGCGTTTCCGAGACTGACGGCTATCGTGTTATTCTCTCGCTTAAAATAAAGATTGGCTTGCCGGGTGATCTCGTTCAATACGCTGTTGATGGGAGCGTTCTTGAACTTTAGGTTAACTTGTACGTTCCGGTTCGCTATGGCTTCTCCATAGAAAAACTTTAATCCTGTCTGCTTCGACAAATCATCGAAGACTTTTTGTATGGGTTGGTTTTTTACTTGAATCGTTATTCTTTCTTTTTGATTTTCTTGGGCTTGCAGAGGCTTAGGGGAGCTTAACGCTAAAAAAACTAAAATAATAGAACAACACATCCAATTATACCTAGTAATAGTTGGAAAGTTCATAATTTTGTATGTTTAAAGGTTGTTTTTATACACTTTTAAAAACAGTCCGATTTCTGTAATCTCCAAGGGGGTCCAATCCAAGGGTGTACATATCGGGAAAGATAAAGGGAGATCGAAGGTCAGAGGTCGGTTTCCCTTTTTTATGTGGCTATGCTTAGGTCGTATCTTTCATGACAAATCGATTTTAAGGTTAATAACTCGTTTTGTATAACACGATCCGGTTTCCTTCCGTCCGGTATCGGATGCCGGTTGAATATTGAATCGCGTTCAGTACGGCTTCCAGACTTTTATTGTCGTGCTCGCCATAGATGTAATCGTCGAATACGCTATTCGGATCGAGTACGATCGCTTGATTATACATCCGTTCCAGATCATGTACAACGCTACTAATAGGTGTCCGGTTAAAATAAAGGCCGCCTTGCAACCATGCCGTTACTTTTTGGACGTCCTCGTTCTTTTTAAGGATCTCTCCATTCGCGTTATTCACGATTACTTGCTCGTTCGGTAATAGGCGCATTACGCTTTCGGGCATATCCACCTCAACTTTTCCGGTCCGAACGCTGACGGCCATCAACTCATCCTCTTGATAGGCTTTTACGTTGAAAGAGGTTCCGAGTACTTTTACGTCGGCTTGTCGGGTACGGACGATGAAGGGCTTGCCCTCGTCTCTCATGACATTGAAAAAAGCTTCTCCTTCCATTTCTACCAAACGGATGTCAGAGGTAAATTCCGTTGGGTATCGCATGACGGTACCGGCGTTTAGATGAACGACCGTGCCATCGGGAAGGGTGACTTGCTTATGTTCGCCATGATTGACGCTTATTTCCGTTAGGAGATGGTCGCTGGCAGATGTATGCTGCTTCGCTGAATGATTTAGGTATAGTTTCGTTCCGAATCCGATGGAAACGATAATCGCTATGCTCGCCGCATACTTGATGAAAGTGGATAGGGAGATTCTTCTTTCTCTTTTACGTGTCTTATCCAACAGGTCTTGCGCCTCCTTCTTATAAAGCAGATGATTATGGGAATCGGATTGAGGTAAGTCCTGCGCTTCGCTCCAGACCCGGTCCATTTCGCTTTCTAATTCTGCTCGCTCCGTTATGGATGAGGCTAACTTCCGCAAGGTCTCTATATCGTACCGTGTATAGAGTCCATTTACGTATCGGATTAATAAATCGCTTATATGTTTGTTTTCTTCTTCCATTATTTCTCGTGCTATATTAATAGTACAAAGAAGTCCGGGAGAACTGGGATATCATTAACTTTTATTAGTATATGATTTTATTATCTTCGCGAAACGATATGTGATGCTAAATGAAAGAGAGACAAATTATAAAGTCGTTGAAAGAAGGAGATAGGGAGGCTTTTTCGATGTTGTATAAACAATATTGGGAAAAGGTTTATCATTTCTGCGGGCTTTATTTGAATAATCGGGATGTGGCCGAGGATGTGGTACAAGAGGTGTTTATCAAGGTCTGGGAGTCGAGGGAATTCATCCGGGAGGATGATAACTTCAAGGGGCTTCTGTTTGTCATCACCCGTAACTTGATCTTTAATCAGCACCGGAAGAACGTGAACGAGGACTTTTATAAAATGACGGTCTTGTCCGCTATGGAGACCTCTTACGACTTAGAGGAAGAGATCACCGCCTATAACTTGGGGGAGTATATCAATCATTTGATAGAGGAATTGCCGGAAAGACGCCGGGTTATCTTTAATCTAAGCCGGAAGGAGCATAAAAGCTATAAAGAGATAGCCTTCCAACTCAATATTTCCGAGAAGACCGTTGAGAACCAAATCAGCGAAGCCTTGAAGTTCTTGAAGAAAAATATCATGTTACTTATCTGGTTTATCTAGCGCTTTCCTAGGTCACGTATTTATAGAGTCCGGAAGTGCCATTTTCGTCCTAAGTTTTAGTTTTGCTCGTCTTCTTTTTCAGGCAGCACATAAATCCGGTGTGTTCGATATCCTACGCTGGCTATTACGTTATCCTTGATAAATTGCTTGATATCCTCGCTCGCACGGTAGCGGGTACAATTGTTCAAGCCGGCGTAATCGGTGAGATTTATATATGAGTTTCTTTCTAGATAAGATAACATCTTAGCCTTCCTTCCCTCGATTCCCGTTTTGGGCAGATTTTCCCGTTTAACCAAGATGGGGGCGTTCTTTTTTACCATCTCCTTCAGTCGGGGAGAGCAGCGGAAGTTAACGCCGTGTATGCTAGCGCTTGATTTAGTATTTCCTTTCTGGTCCGTTACTTCTTTGCTTTTTACCGATGGCGAGAAATGTCCCAATCCTTCCAGTTCCACGCTGTACCCATAGGATAATTCCCTGCCGATATAGGAAGTAAGCGCCTCCAATACACCTTTTATGTCGGCGGAGGTGACGGATGAGCATTCGGAAATATACTCACATATATCGTTCATGCGTTTGGTATCTCTGGTGATGACTCGTGCGCAGGATGTTGGCCCGCGTTGTTCATTGCCCGGTGTATTATAAATACTGACTTGGATGCCACTTCTTGGTTTTCCCATGATTTTCTCGTTATTTAAATGGATAATGTATAGGATGCCTCGGAGATTTAACGTTTATCTCTTTGGCGTTTCTATTTGATGAAATCGGTTGCCGACGCCCTCGGCAATGCTGCTGACGCTGTCGGAAATATTGCTGACGGCGTCGGAAATACTGCCGACACCGTCGGCAACCAATTTCATTGAATACAAAGGACGGAAATATAAGGATGGAAAGCAAGGAAGATACTGATAAAACACAATTTCGTAAAGATAATTTTAAAGAGTACCTATAAGTAATGGACATTTAATTGTACTTGAGGCTTTAGGCATGATTATTTTTCAATCGTATTTGGGTATCTTATCTGAATTTGATTAACCTAAGCGAATTTTTTTATCTTCCAATAGGGGGGAGGGAGTCGTGGCGTGTATTTATAAATAGAACAAGAATAATAAACATGAGCGAAGATACGAGAACGATATTGAAGAAGTTGATGCGAGATGCTCTGGATGAGAAAGATCGGCAACGTTTGCTGTGTGACCCAAAAGTGGAAGAGCGTATGCGTTCCCAATGGGACGAGGCTGCGGATCGCGTGAATCCCATGGTGGGGAATCGCATGTGGAAACGAATCATAGCCCGGACAATGGCGACAAACGGTGTCCGTAAACTCTGGGTCTATAAGATTACGGCGATAGCCGCCTCCATATTGCTACTTTTAGGTGTAGGAAGCGTAGTTTATTGGTCTCATACGAAAGAAGATCAATATATATATGTAATGGCCTCCGGTGTCCGTTGCATAGAGTCGGTTTCCTTATCGGACGGTACGACCGTGAGAATGGGGCCGAATAGCCAATTGATCTACCCAAAGAGTTTTGATGGCAAGACCCGTGATGTGGAATTAAAAGGGCAAGCCTTCTTCGACGTAGCGAAAGATCGGGAAAGACCATTTACCGTGCATACCAAGAACATGGATGTAACGGCCTTGGGCACGGCCTTCGAGGTTTTCAATTATGATTCCGAGAGCAAGTTGGAGACGATCCTGTTAAACGGTAAGGTGAAGATTGGCTTGGGAGGTCCCAATGTGAAGAACAGGCGTGAGGTGATATTGAATCCGAACGAGATGTTGGTTTTCGACAAACAAGCGAATACCGTTAGAGTTAAGACGGTTAATGCCGAGGAGTATTCGGGTTGGCGTAACGGTGTCCTCAGTTTTGAGAACGAACGCTTGAGCATGATCCTTACCCGTCTGGAGCCTTGGTTCGGGCGGAAGATAAAGTGCCCGAAGGAGATAGCGGAGAAATATCGGTTTACGTTTAAGGTACGGGATGAGTCCTTGGAGCGAATCCTGTTTATGCTGAGCAATACGTCGCCCATTAAATACAGAGAGAAAGACAATGAATATGAACTATATATAAAGGGAGATAAATGAGTGTCTAACGTTAAATTCTAGGAGATATGCTTGTTAACAGTTCTTGAGTCTAATAAAAAACAGGAGGAAAAACTAGGTTTCTCCTCCTGAGCAAATGTTCTTGACGGCAGGCGTTAGGAGTTGAGAGGCCGACACACCTGCTAATTTATTCATCAGAAACATTACAAAGTTATGAAAAAAATCAGAAAAGTAAACCGAGTCATGAAGATAAGTGCGTTGTTATCCTTGGCTTTCGCATGCACTGTATCCGCTTCTACCTATGGACAGAATTATAAGCTTTCCATGAATAAACAGGATTGCAGTATATCGGAAGTGCTAAAAGAAATAGAGAAAAATAGTGAGTACACGTTCTTCTTGAATGATAATCAAGTAAATGTAAATAGGAAAACGAGTGTAAAAGCAAATAATGCTTCGTTAGAGGAGGTCTTAGAGCAAGCCTTGAAAAATACGGGATACCAATATGAGATTGTAGACCGGCAGATTATAATTAAGTCAAAGAGTGTTTCAAGTGTCTCACATCCGAATGCCTTATTCCAGTCTTCGCCACGAAAGATTACCGGGCAAGTAAAAGATGCCTTGGGAGAACCCATTATCGGGGCGAATGTTGTCGTCAAAGGAACTACGAACGGAACGATTACGGATATTGATGGAAACTTCAGTCTGGAAGTACCGGACAATGCGATCTTGGTAGTTTCTTTTATTGGTTATACGGATCGTACGGTCGAGGTTGGTAATTCTTCGAAAGTAATGGTTAGCCTGTCCGAGGATACCCAGAAGTTGGATGAGGTTGTGGTCGTAGGTTACGGAACGCAGAAGAAAGTGAATTTAACAGGAGCGATCTCCTCTTTGGATGCGGAGACGTTGGAGAATCGTCCGATCACCAACTCGACCCAAGCGTTGCAAGGTACGCAAGGTGTTTACGTAAATCAAGCGGGTGCTCAGCCGGGAGCGGACGGGGCGACGATTCGTATTCGTGGTCAGGGAACCTTGAACGATAATAACCCATTGATTTTGGTGGATGGTATCGAGTTCCCGTTGGAAGCGGTAAATCCGAATGATATTGAGAGTATTTCCGTATTGAAAGATGCGGCTTCTTCCGCTATCTACGGTTCTCGTGCGGCGAATGGCGTTGTCTTGGTAAAGACAAAGGGGGGAAAGAAAGGTAAGTTTACCGTCGATTATAATAACTATTTCGGCGTGCAGCAGGCTACCTATCTGCCTAACTTCGTATATGATCCGGTCGTGTTTATGGAAATGAGAAACCAAGCGCAACGGAACGAAGGTAAACTAACGGTGGATTATTCTGACGCGTTAATCGAGGAGTACAAACAAGGCATGTTAACAGACCCGATTATGTATCCGCAGAATAATTGGTTGGATATCATGTATAATAATGCCTTTATTATGGAGCATAACATGCGTTTCTCCGGAGGTGATGATAAATATACGTATTCCGTATCTTTAGGCTATGGTGATCAAAATGGAATATTGCGTGGAACGGATTCCAATAAATATACCTTAGCTGTGAATACGACTGCTCAAGTGAATAGCCGCTTGAAGATCGGCGCTAATATCAATGCGCATTACCAGATCTATAATGAGCCGGTAGCGGGTGTGGCAAACTTAGTGGAGATGACTTATAAAGCGCAGGCTTTCCACCCGACTTATACGGCCGATGGTCGCTATGCGGATACCTTTATCCGTACTCCTGGGCATAATATCTATCGCCATCCGTTGGCGTTGGCCGATGAGGGCGAGAACAAGCATAAGTCCTTGCGTATGTTGGCGAATTTGTCTGCGGAATATAAGCTTCCGTTTGATATCGTTTATAACTTGAATGTCGGTTTAAACAAATATGATTATCTGCAATCTCGTTTTGCGCCTGATGTATACGAATATCAGTTGAAGACCAATGAGGAGAAACGAGTGGTTTATGACGGTCAGAATACACGCCATGCCTATAAAGGTGATAAGAATGACTTGGCAGTTACAGTATTCAATACTTTATCTTGGGGCAAGAAGTTCAATGATGCCCATGACGTAAAAGTATTGGCTGGCTATAGTTTTGAGAGCGATGATAAGACTGAGTTTTCCGCTAAGGTAGAAGGTTTCTTAGGGAACGAGTTGCACGAATTAAACGCAGGTTCTAGTAATCCGAGTGTAGCGGGTACTTCCTCGAGATCAGTCTTGATGTCTTACTTTGGTAGGGTGAATTATGGTTATAAGGACCGTTATTTATTTGAGGGTAACTTTCGTTATGATGGTTCGTCTCGTTTTGCCAAAGGAAATCGTTGGGGGATTTTCCCATCATTCTCTGCCGGATGGCGTTTGAGCGAGGAAGAGTTTATGAAAGATATTCCTTGGATCTACAATCTGAAATTGAGAGCTTCTTGGGGACAATTGGGTAACGAGCGTATCGATTTGTTCCGTTACGTGGACCTAATGAACTTGAAGGTGATAAAAAATGATGGTTCAATTACGGATTATAACTACCCGTTGAATGGAGCGATGCAATCCGGAGCGGCTATTACCGCCTATAACGATCCGAACATCACATGGGAGACAACGACCATGACGAATGTCGGTATTGACGCTAGCTTGTTAAACGGAAACTTAGATTTCTCTTTCGAGTTCTTTGATAAACGTACTTCCGACATCTTGCGAAAGGTTACTTTGCCGGATCAAGTAGGTGGTCTGGATGGCCCGATCCGTAATATCGGCGAGGTGAGCAATAAAGGTTTCGAGTTGAATATGGGGTATCGGAACAATATCGGGGACTTCCGTTACGAGGTAAATGGAAATATGACCTTTATCAAGAATAAGATCGTTAGCTTGAAGGGGCAAACAATCATTGATGGAATGTTTATCTTGGAAGAAGGAAAGCCTATCGATTCTTATTATATGCTTCATGCTATCGGTATTTTCCAATCTGAGGAGGAAATCAAGAATAGTCCGTATCAAACCGCGGCTACTAAACCGGGATATCTGAAGTTTGAGGATACGAATGGAGATGGGAAAATTACCGAAGATGACCGCCAGATACGTGGTGGTGTGATTCCTAAGATAACTTATGGATTCAATATCAACTTAGGATATAAGGATTGGGATCTGGGCGCTTTCTTCCAAGGTGTAACTGATGTCTATACATATGGAGACCGTATTGGTGCTACTCCTTTATGGTTTGGTTGTGGTTTGCCGGAACAATGGTTGACGGATGCTTGGACTCCCGAGCGGGGAACCAGCGCTACATTGCCTATCTTGACTACGTATGAAGGATGCTTGAACGAGAATTTCCGTACAAATGATTTCTGGTTGAGAAATGCCTCTTATTTACGTTTAAAGAACTTGCAACTTTCTTATAACGTACCGGCCTCTTTCTTGAAAAGCGGTGTGGTTAAGAGATTAAAGGTCTTTGTCAATGCGCAAAACTTATTCACGTTCTCTCCGATGAAGGATTTTGATCCGGAGAAGAACTTGAAGGGAAGCAACTGGTATGCCTATCCGTCTGTACGGACTTATACGGCAGGTGTTAATGTCACATTTTAAATAATAAGGAATAATAATATGAGACGTAAAATATATAAGATGATATGTGTCGCTGTCGCTTGTATGAGTTTAATCGCTTGTGATAGCTGGTTGGATGTAGATCCTTCCGATCAATATTCCACGGAAACATTCTGGAAGACAAAAGAGCATGCGAGCGCCGGTATAATGGGATGTTACAACGCATTGAAACCTTGGCGTTCATTGCATACGATGGAATTCGATATGCTGACAGCGAATGCGATGCCTTATAACGAGGCGAATGGTACGCAAGCGATTGGAAAGGGTGAACATTTGTCTACTACGGCTCTAATCGGAAGTTTATGGAAGAACTGTTACGTTGGTATTGGCCGTACGAATACTTTCATCGCTAATGTCGGAGGTGTCGATATGGATGAGTCGGAGAAGGCGAAGATGGTGGGTGAAGCCAAGTTCTTACGAGCTTTCTATTATTTAAGTTTGGTCGATAAATTCGGAGGTGTACCGCTGATTATAGATGCTCCCAATGCGGATGAGCAAGCCGAATTACCTCGCAATTCCAAGGAAGAGGTAGTGAATCAGATTGTCAAGGATTTGGAGGAGGCCGCTGCCGTGCTACCGGACACCTATGCTAGCTCAGACTTGGGACGTGCGACAAAAGGTGCTGCGTTAGCGTTAAAAGCCCGTACTTTATTATATAATTCTCGTTGGGCGGAGGCGGCCCAAGCTGCTAAGCAGGTAATGGAGTCTGGCGTTTATCAATTATTCAATGATTATCGTCATTTCTTTAGCGAAGATAATAAATATAATTGTGAGGTAATCTTTGATATAGAAGCGAAATTGCCAGAGTATCCAACGGATTATGATCAGAATATCTGGCGCTTGAATCGTCCGGCTCCCTTGAAGGAACTGGTTGATACATATCTCTGTGTTGACGGGAAGACGATAGAAGAGTCACCACTTTATGATCCGACTCGTCCGTATGAGAACAGAGATCCCCGTTTATTGAAATCGATCGTTTGCATCGGTTATCCGTATTTAGGAAAGACGATCACAAAAGAAGATGTGGCGACTACGGGTTTCGGTGTGAAGAAATACACTTCTTATGAGGATGATGTAACGATTCCTTTAGTAGAACGTTCGGCTTTCAATTTCATTTTAATTCGTTATGCGGAAGTTCTGTTGACGTATGCCGAGGCCCAGAATGAGGCGAGTGGTCCTGATCAGTCAGTTTATGATGCCATCAACCAATTGCGTAGGCGTCCGGATATCAATATGCCGGAAGTACCAAAAGGTTTGACGAAAGATCAGATGCGTGAGGTAATCCGCCGTGAACGCCGTATCGAGTTGACCTTTGAAGGACTCTACTATTCGGATATCTTGCGTTGGAAAACCGCTGAGAAAGAGAATAATGGTATGATGCATAATTATGATGGAATAGAAGTCGTGAAACGTTCTTTTAATCCGAAACGAGATTATTTATGGCCGATCCCTTATAACCAAACAGTCTTGAACCCTAATTTGGAGCAAAATCCGAACTGGGATTAATTTTTGGATAAATTAAAAACTGTTATCTTTGAAGTGCCAAACACAGGATGGCACTTCAAAGCCAATATATCAATAAATAATATCATGAAGAATAAACTAATGTTACTGACGGCCGCCTCAGCCTTTTCAATGGCAGGCATAGCCGCTGATTACACAAATATCGTTCTAATTAATTTGGATGATGCGGGTTACGGAGATTTTTCTTTTAATGGGGCTTACGGATATACCACTCCGAATATCGACAAAATGGCGGCGGAAGGCGTTCGTTTTACACACTTCTTGGCGGGACAGCCGATCAGTGGAGCGTCTCGTGCCGGCTTGTTGACCGGTTGTTATCCGAATCGTATCGGTTTCGCCGGCGCTCCGGGACCGGATTCGAACTACGGAATCCATCCGGATGAGATGACGATCGCAGAGGTATTGAAACAGAAAGGATATAGTACCGCTATCTTCGGTAAATGGCATTTAGGTAGCCAAAAGGAATTTCTTCCCTTGCAAAATGGCTTCGATGAGTATTATGGTTTGCCGTATTCTAACGATATGTGGCCATTCCACCCGCAACAAGGTGAGGTCTTTAATTTCCCGGATTTGCCGACTTATGACGGAAACGAGATTATCGGTTATAATACGGACCAAACACGGTTGACTACGGATTATACCACCCGTTCTGTTAATTTCATCAAGAAGAATAAGAATAAGCCTTTCTTCTTGTATCTGGCCCATAATATGCCCCATGTACCGTTGGCCGTTTCCGATAAATTCAAGGGAAAGAGCGAGCAGGGTTTATATGGCGACGTGATGATGGAGATCGACTGGAGTGTAGGTGAGATATTCAAGACATTGCGTGAGCTGGGCTTGGAAGATAATACGTTGGTGATCTTGACTTCCGATAATGGCCCTTGGACCAATTACGGGAATCATGCCGGTTCAGCCGGTGGGTTACGTGAGGCAAAGGCTACGACCTTTGATGGTGGTAACCGGGTTCCTTGTATCATGTACTGGAAAGGTAAGACGTTACCGGGCACGACTTGTAATAAGTTAGCTTCTAATATCGACCTTCTTCCTACGTTCGCCGAGATCACGCAGGCCCCGCTGCCTACTCGCAAGATTGATGGCGTTAGTATCTTATCATTGATAGAGGGCAAGAAAGACGCGAATCCTCGTGAATCCTTTGTCTATTATTATAACAAGAATGACTTGGAGGCTGTCACGGACGGTATGTTTAAGCTGGTATTCCCTCATAAATACGTTACTTACGGGGCTTATGAGCCGGGAAACGACGGCCAGCCGGGTAAGTTGACGAATCTGGAGATCATGAAACCTGAGATGTATGACTTGCGCCGTGATCCGGGAGAGCGTTATAACGTGATCACCCAGTATCCTGAGGAAGCTGCGAAGTTGATGAAGATCGCCGACCTGAAACGTCATGAGTTAGGGGATAACCTAACGCGCGTAAAGGGAACGGAGCGTAGGGAACCGGGCCTAGTACAAGGGAAAAAACGTCATGACCTATGAAACAATCGATCATAAGTATCGGAATGACTGCCTGTTGTCTTTCGGGAAACGGGCAGTTCCTCTTTGCCGCCGATAAACCAGTGCAAGAGGAACGTCCTAATATCTTGTTTATCCTTTCGGATGATCATACTTCCCAGTCTTGGGGCATTTACGGGGGGGTGTTGGGGGAATATGCCCGCAACGAGAATATCCGTCGCTTGGCTGCGGAGGGTTGCGTATTGGATAATTGTTTTTGTACGAACTCGATCTCTTCTCCGAGTCGTGCGGCGATCTTGACCGGAGCCTATAGTCACGTGAACGGTGTCTACACGTTAAGTGATTCTTTTGATCCGGAGCAGGATAATATCGCCAAGCAAATGCGGGCGGGAGGCTATCAGACCGCTTTGGTCGGTAAATGGCATCTGAAAACGCAACCGCAAGGTTTCGACTTTTATTCCGTGTTTCATGACCAAGGCGAGTACCGAGACCCTACTTTTATAAATTGTACGGAACCTTGGCCGGGTGAGCGTAATTTCGGGGAGCGGGTACGAGGTTTCTCCACGGATATCGTGACGGATAAGGCGATCCGTTGGATGAAAGAGGCCGATAAGGACCGGCCTTTCATGATGTGTTGTCATTTCAAGGCTACACACGAACCTTGGGATTTTCCGGAACGGATGAGGCATTTATATGACGGCGTTGTTTTCCCGGAACCGGAAAACTTATTTGATTGGGGGCCGGAGACGAATGGACGTACCTTCTCCGGACAGCCTTTGGAGGAGTTGGCCCGTCGTTGGGACGTGGCGTCGCAAGACCCTGATAAATGGTGGTGCCGGTATCCGGAGTTGCCTTTTACGACGAAGGGCATGCATCGATCTGCCGCCCGTAGCGGCGCTTACCAGAAATTGGTGCGCGACTATCTGCGTTGCGGGGCTACGATCGACGATAATATCGGGAAGTTATTGAAAGCGCTGGACGATATGGGAATCGCCGATAATACGATCGTGGTGTACGTATCCGATCAAGGTTATTTTTTAGGAGAGCATGGTTTCTTCGATAAGCGTATGATGTATGAGGAGTCTCTACGTATGCCTTTCGTGATCCGTTACCCGAAAGAGATCCCGGCGGGGATCCGCAATAAGGATATAATCTTGAACGTGGATTTTGCCTCTTTGCTGGCGGATTACGCAGGCGTGAAGACCCCGAAAGAATCGCAGGGCCATAGTTTTCGCGATAATCTGAAAGGAAATACCCCAAAGGATTGGCGTAAGGAGATGTATTATCGTTATTGGACCCAACATTCGAACCGTCCGGCCCATATGGGTATCCGTAATGAGCGGTATAAACTGATGTTTTTCTATGGCGACCGTCTGAATATGACTGGTTCGGAGGATAAGACCACGACACCAGCATGGGAGTTTTACGACCTTCAATCCGATCCTCGTGAGAATCACAACGCTTACAACGATCCCCAATGCGCCAAGATCATCCGGCAAATGAAGGAGGAGATGCTGAAGCTGCGGAAAGATGTTAAGGATGAGGACACGAATACCCCTAGGATGAAGGAGATTATGGATACCTATTATTGGTAAAAAGAAAGCGGAGGGAGACGTAGCGTGCTGCGTCGCCTATCCTTTGTAATAGAAGTCCACGCTAGCAACCGAGAGGGAGTGTGGTATGTTATAAAGCATGTATTTCTAGAAAGAAGAAGGAATTTGTTCTTTTGTGAAAAAGAAGTCTTATGTTTGTGCACGATATGAAAAACAGGGTTTATGTGGCCCCGTTATCAGTAAACAACCAACCTTGACATGAATACAAACAGAGATAAGGCTGTCTCTTTTGGGCGGGACGGCGGAGATGTCCGCCGTCCTGTTTTTTTGTCAATGAGCCAGAGCTGTACGTGACATCCGTTCCAGCTCCGGGGGAGCCAGAGCGGAATATCGCCCGCTGGCTGTGTGAATAATGACAAGCTGCGTCTCCCCGGATACCTATTTCGTTAACTCATAAGCCTCTATCACGCACTCCAAAGCGCAGGCGTTTGCTGCCGAGCTTTCCTTGTGGAAAGGGCCGTACCAATAACAACCGAAGCTTTTGGATGTGGGGTCATAATCTTTCGTGATGATGGATTCTGCGTTTTTCAAGATGAAATCTTTATAAGCCGGATTCTTTGTCACTTCATACAGGAAGGCTAAATGACGGATGAAGATACCCTTAAATTGGACACCGTCGTTGCTATCATCGATCTCGGGCTTCATCTCACGAAGTATACCCTCGTCGGTTACCAATTGCGTGGTAATGGTAGCGTCGGCGATCTTTTCCGCTAGCTCCAAGTAAGATTTATCGTTGGTTTGGAGATACATCTCGGCTAAGACAGCGATGGCTACGCCTTGGTTATACGTGTAGTGGGCGTTGCGGTTGGGGGTACAATCGTCTTTCGTGCCGTCCTCGATTTGGTAGATGTCCGTATTGATCATGCCGGTTTGCGTATACCAATCCACGTTCTTCTTGAACCAGTCGAGATACGCCGGATTTTGGGTCGCTTTATATAATCGGATAGCTGTCAGGGAGAACAGGTTGTTCGCTATGGAGTTCTTGTAATGCAAAGGGTTCTTTTTCCAGAAGATGCCACCTCCGCAAGCGTCGCTCCAGCCAGTTGTCATATCATCGAATATGATCTCGGCCATATCTAGGTACTTTTTCTCTCCGGTCAGTTTGGAGGCCTCGATCCATGCCAATGCCCACCAACCCTCGTCATCGTAATAATCATTGATGAAGTTGTCGCAATAACGGGGAGTACCGGTTGAGTCTACGCCTACTTGGTAATGACGGGCTTTCTCGAATACATCCTCTATGACAGATGGGATGGCCGGATCTTTGGTTACGGCGCCGTAGCGAATGGTGGCGGTCAATACGTTCGCCGAGTTCCACCAGCCGGCTGTTTCCCAGATACCGGTCGTGTCGTTTCTCCAGCTTAGGGAGGTTTGTACGCTTTCTCGCATCTTTCCCTCAAAAGGGGAAGGTTTGCTACAGGATAGCATGAAAAATACAAGCAATACGCTTGTCAGGAAATGTTTGTACATACGTATTTATGAAAATAAGATTAGATTAAGCCACAAAGATAAATGATCTTTTTGAACTTTAGTTAAACTTTGTACCTTTGTCTGACGGAATCTAAGATACTTCAATATTAATCATAAAAGAAAAACACGGTAAGATGAAAAAGCAAATCTTATTTATTTGTTGTGCGGTAATCGCATACTGCCTGAGCGCCTGTAATACGGCACCTCAGCAAGCGCCTTTGAAAGAGAAGAATCTGCCAAAGCATGTAATCTTGATCGGTTTCGACGGCTTGAGCGCCCATTGCTTGAATAATGGGGCGGATATGCCTACTTTCCGTAAGATGATGGCGGAAGGCGCCTCCACGTTAGAGAATCGTTCGATCCTGCCTTCGTCGAGTGCTTGTAATTGGGCTTCCATGTTTATGGGAGCGGGACCGGAGTTGCACGGATATACGGAGTGGGGATCTCGTACGCCGGAGCTTCCTTCGCGTGTCGTGAATAGCGACAACCGTTTCCCGAATATCTTCGGCCTGTACCGGGATAAGGCTCCCGAAGCCGAGATCGGCTATATCTATGAGTGGGAAGGCATGAATTATCTGGTGGATACCTTGGCCATGAGCTTCCGTAAGCATGCCCCGATGTCGGCTGAGAACCCGAACGGATGTACCCTGGTAGCCGTTCAGTATATCAAGGAGAAGAAGCCGAACCTTTGCGCGATCATATACGATCAGCCGGATGGTACCGGACATGGCAAGGGTTGGAGCTCCCCGGAGTATTTCGCGATGGTGAATCATTTGGACAGTTGCTTGACGCAAGTGATGGACGCCGTTCGTGAGGCGGGTATCATGGATGATACGGTGGTTATACTGACGGCCGACCACGGCGGTATCGAGACCGGTCACGGTGGCAAGACGATGAACGAGATGCAAACCCCGATCGTTTTCTATGGAAAGAACGTAAAGAAAGGCTTCAAGATCCCGGAGAGTACGATGGTATATGATATCGCTGGCACGATAGCTTGCCTCTTGGACGTACCGCAGCCGCAGGTGTGGATCGCCCGTCCGATATTATCAGCTTTCGAGGATAATTAAAAACATAGATCATGAAGAAAGTTATTTATTCTTTTATTTTTCTTTTTTGCGCCGTATTAACCTTACAGGCGGAGACAATGGTGGTTGCCACCTATAATTTGCGTAACGCCAACGGCGGCGATTCCACGAACGGTAACGGTTGGGGACAACGCTATCCTTACATCGCCCAGATCGTACAATTTCACGGGTTCGATATCTTTGGTACCCAAGAGGGCAAATATCCGCAATTGCAGGACTTGAGGCAAGCCATGCCCGGATATGATTATATCGGTGTGGGACGTGACGATGGTAAGCGGGCGGGAGAGCATTCGGCTATCTTTTACCGCACGGACAAGTTCGAGGTTTTGGAGCATGGCGATTTCTGGCTATCCGAGATCACCGACCGTCCGAATAAGGGCTGGGATGCCGTCCTTCCCCGTATCTGTACGTGGGGTGAGTTCCGGGATAAGCAAACCGGTTTCACTTTCTTGTTCTTCAACCTTCACATGGACCATGTAGGCGTACAGGCACGTGCCGAGAGCGCCAAGCTGATCTTGGAGAAGATCAAGGAGTTCCCCAAGAAACTTCCCGCTATCCTTACCGGCGATTTCAACGTGGACCAAACAAGTGAGTCCTATCAGTTGTTAGATGGTTCCGGTATCATGCGTGACTCTTATGAGATCGCTGATTTCCGCTATGCCCCGAATGGTACCTTCAACGGTTTCCATCCGGACCGCAAGACCGATAGCCGTATCGACCACCTTTTTCTTACGAAAGAATTTGAGGTGAAGAAGTATGGAATCTTAACGGATACTTATCGCTCCGAGGCGAAAGAAAGCGCCCGGAAGGAGCAAAACGGTAATTTCCCGAAAGAGGTGTCATTGAGTAAATATGAGGCCCGTACCCCTTCCGACCACTTTCCCGTAATGATCGTTGTGGAAGTAAAAGACTGAGGTTTTAGAAAAATTGGTTATTATTAACCCCGTAATCTTTATCAAATTTGTTTAGATCTTGTTATATAATCAGAATATTGACTAAAACGATCTAAACAAATTTGGTATGATACGTAAATTATTGATTCGTGATTTGACTCTTCGCGATGGTCAGCAATCGGCATTCGCTACAAGAATGTCTCAAGCGCAAATAGACCGTGTACTTCCTTACTACAAAGACGCAGGCTTTTATGCCATGGAAGTATGGGGTGGGGCGGTTCCCGATTCCGTGATGCGTTATTTAGGTGAGAATCCGTGGGATCGTTTAGAGATCATCAAAGAGAAAATAGGAAATTCCTCCGAGTTATCCGCTCTTTCCCGTGGGCGTAATTTATTCGGTTATAATCCTTATCCCGACGAGATTATAGAAGGCTTTTGCCGGAACTCGATTCGTTCCGGTATCGATATCATGCGTATTTTCGATGCTTTGAACGACGTGGATAACGTGAAATCCACGATCCGTTATGTGAAGAAATTCGGGGGAAAGGCCGACTGTGCCATCTGTTATACGATAGATCCTCACCATTCCCCGGTAGAACGTATAAAAGCCGCCTTGCATGGACGGCCCTTGCATAAGCCTGTTTTTACGAATGAGTATTTCTTAAACAAGGCCCTTCAACTGGAGTCGCTGGGCGCTGATATGATCACCCTGAAGGATATGAGTGGTTTGATACCTCCGGCTCGTACGGCGGAATTGGTGCGATTGTTCAAGAAGAGCTTGAAAGTACCGGTGGATTTCCATACGCATTGTACGCCCGGTTACGGATTGGCGTCGGTCATATCCGCCATTATCAATGGGGTGGATATCGTTGATACGAATATATGGAACTTCGCCGGAGGACCAGCCGCTCCCGCAGTAGAACTGGTCTATATCTTCTGCAAGAAATTGGGTATCGAGCTGGATCTTGATATGGATGCGATCGCTAAGATCAACAAGGAATTATTGACGATCCGCAAGGAACTTTCCGCATTCGATACCGCTAAGAAATTCCCAAGGCCCTTTAATCCCGTAGAGGATAGTTTCCCCGCCGAGATCGACCGCTTCTTCAACGATGCCATCGAGGCCGCTCGGAAAGATAAGGAGGACGATTTGCTGCTTTATTGCCGTGCGATCGAGGAGTATTTTGATTTCCCCGAGCCGAACGAGTTGGTGAAAAAAGCGCAGATCCCGGGAGGTATGTACACAAATATGGTTGCCCAGTTGAAGCAATTGGGGCAGATCGACTTGTTGGAGAAGGCGATGTCGCTCATTCCGCAAGTACGGATGGATGCCGGCTTGCCTCCGTTGGTGACGCCTACGAGCCAGATTATCGGGGCGCAAGCGGTTTCCTGTGCGCTGGATGAGCTGAAAGGCCGCCCGATGTATAGTAATCCTTCCAACCAGTTTATCGCCTTGGTAAAAGGAGAGTATGGCAAGACGCCGATTCCGGTAGATCCGGCGTTTCGGTTGAAAATCACCGGCGTACAAAATGAGGTGCCTTACGACGGTTCCCATTACGTGATGCAAGAGAATCCTGTATTGGAGGATTTGGATGTGTTATTGGCTGAGAATGAGAAAGAAATACTGTTGCTGGAGTTATTCCCGACGGTAGCCCGTACATTTTTAACTAAATGGAAAGAACAAAAAGCGAGATCGAATGTTTAATAGTAGAAAGTCTTCAAATTTGGCATCCGTCATCTATTATATGTACGTTGCCGTTTAAACGGTGATACGAAAAGGCTCTCCGAATGGTAAGCGAACCATGGGAGAGCCTTCTTTATTCTATAAAGTGACTTTTTCGCGGACTTTACAAAGGGATCTTGTCTATACGACGTTGGTGGCGACCACCCTCAAAAGGTGTATCCAAGAATATCTCAACGATTTTCTTAGCCTCTTCCTTGCTGATAAAACGACCGGGCATTGATAACACGTTCGCGTCGTTATGCTCACGTGCCAGTTTCGCGATATCCTCTCGCCAGCATAAGGCGGCACGGACACCCCGATGTTTGTTCAAGGTCATACTAATGCCATTCCCTGTACCGCAGACAGCTATTCCCGGATAAACCTCGCCAGCTTCTACGGCCTTGCCCATCAGATGGGCGAAATCCGGATAATCGCAACTGTCAGAGGAATAAGTTCCAAAATCTTTATAAGACAATCCCCTTTCATCGAGGATTGTCTTTATATATTCTTTTAACTCAAAACCAGCGTGATCGCTACACAAACCTACTATACCCATCTTTATGCTAATAATTCTTTTACTTGGTTATAAACGTTCTTAGCCGTGAAACCTAATTTCTCGTCCAATACTTTGTAAGGGGCGGAGAAACCGAAG
Organism: Parabacteroides sp. merdae-related_45_40; assembly: GCF_001915675.1. NCBI lineage: Bacteria > Pseudomonadati > Bacteroidota > Bacteroidia > Bacteroidales > Tannerellaceae > Parabacteroides > Parabacteroides sp. merdae-related_45_40. Next base: position 54,675 of record NZ_MNQY01000112.1, read on the forward strand.
GATTCAAGTCCCCATACCTTGCCGTTAGGACCTACCAACCCTTCCAGATTAACCGGAAGACCAGCGGTTAAGCCGAAAATCTTGCTTCCTGCGGGAAGAATGGATTCTTGGTACTCTTTGCTTTGTGAACGGAATAGACCTTCGGAAGGTACGGAAACGATACGAACCTTTATGCCATCGGCACGAAGCAGGGCGGCGCCCTCGACCAAAGTCGATACCTCGGAACCGGAAGCCAAAAGAATTACATCCGCATTAGCGTCTTCATTGACGACATAGGCACCCTTTTCCGCTTGCAAAGCCTCTTGATAGCGGTTTTCCTTAGCGGGAAGATCTGTGATATTCTGACGAGAAAGAATCAATGCGGTAGGAGTGTAAACGTTCTCCATCGCTAGTTTCCATGCGACTGTTGTCTCCACAACGTCTGCCGGACGAAGTACCAACATGGAGTTGTGTCCCTTATGATTCTTCAATTTCTCTAATAAACGAACTTGAGCTTCTTGCTCTACCGGCTCGTGCGTAGGTCCGTCTTCTCCAACACGGAAAGCGTCGTGTGTCCAGATGAACTTAACGGGCTGCTCCATCAATGCGGCCATACGTAACGCAGGCTTCATGTAATCGGAGAATACGAAGAAAGTACCGCAAGCGGCGATCACGCCACCATGTAAAGACATACCGATACAGATACAAGCCATAGAAAGCTCGGCTACACCCGCTTGGAAGAAAGCTCCGCTAAAGTCGCCTTTCACGAAAGCATGAGTCTTTTTCAAGAAGCCGTCTGTCTTATCGGAATTGGAAAGGTCGGCGGAAGCTACGATCATGTTTTCTACATGGGTAGCAAGCACACCTAATACGGTAGCGGAAGCGGCACGGGTCGCTTGGTTCGCTTTCTGCTCGATTGCGGCCCAGTCGATTTTAGGAGCCTTACCGGAGAACCATTGCTCCATCTTAGCCGCTAAGTCCGGGTGAGCTTTCGCCCAGACGTCTTTCACGGCGTAACGCTCGGCGACGATTACTTCCAGTTCTTTCGCACGTTTGGCATATAATTCGGCTACCTCAGGAAGGATTGCGAACGGATGTTCCGGATCGCCTCCTAGGTTCTTGATCGTATCTGCGATGGAAGCTCCTGCCGCGGATAAAGGTTGTCCGTGAGTAGATACCTTATTCTCGTAACAGCTGTTATCAGCGCCGACAGCACCTTTCCCCATAACGGTGTTACCGATGATCAAAGTCGGTTTGGAGATCTCTGCCTTAGCCTCTTTTAAAGCCTTGCGGATCTCGTTTACGTCGTTACCGTTTATTTGAATGACTTTCCAGCCCCAAGCCTCGTATTTCATGGCTACGTTCTCCGCATCGACGTCTTCTACCTTGGTAGATAGCTGCACGTTGTTAGCGTCGTAGAACATGATCAAGTTATCCAGTCCTAAAGTTCCGGCGATACGTCCGGCACCTTGGGAGATTTCCTCTTGGATACCTCCATCGGAAATATATGCGTAAATAGTCTGGTTCATTACTTCCTCACCCAGACGTGCTTTCAAGAATTTAGCTGCGATAGCCGCACCTACCGCATAAGTATGTCCTTGTCCCAGCGGGCCGGACGTGTTTTCGATACCACGTATAACGTCTACCTCAGGATGTCCCGGAGTAACGCTTCCCCATTGGCGAAACTGTTGAAGTTCATCCAATGTGAATTTGCCGCTTAAAGCCAGTACGGAATAAAGCATCGGAGACATATGCCCCGGGTCAAGGAAGAAACGATCGCGTCCTTCCCATTTGGGATTCTTGGGATCGTATATTAAGAACTCTGAGAACAGTACGTTAACAAAGTCTGCACCACCCATAGCGCCACCCGGGTGCCCGGAGTTCGCTTTCTCCACCATTGACGCAGCCAGTATACGGATGTTATCAGCTGCTTTGTTCATTACTTGAATATCGTTCATTTTATCAGATGAATTATTTATTTGACTGCAAAGATAATCAAACTCTTTGTAAGAGCCGTTATATCAATCAAACAATTCCTTTTCGGTAAAGGTTCCTATCTTCTTATATTTTTGATAAATTGAGAGATATTTAAGATAGCCCGCTGAGCGCCTTATTCTTGCGGGTATACATCATTCGGATTAGAGCGAGAAGTCGAAACCCTGTTCAACCCATTTGTTGTATTTTTTCTCGTTGAATTTGTAGAGGAAAGCTCCTCGTTTAGAACTTTTCTTGTCTTTGATATCCAGTTTTTCCAGAATATCCATGGCGTTTAGCTTTTTGCGGAAGTTTCGTTTGTCTAAAAGGGTTTGGTAGATGGCCTCATACAATGTCTGTAGTTGGGGCAAGGTAAATTGCTCGGGAAGCAAATTGAAACCGATAGGGCGGCTTGCCGCTTTCTTTTTAAGGACGGACAACGTATCGTTTATCATTTGGTTATGGTCGAAAATCAAGTCGGGAAGCTCGGATATCTTGGTCCAAGTAGCGTTATGGCTTTCCAAGATCTCGGGACTAAAATCATTCATATTCACCAAGGAATAGTAAGCTACGGAGATAACCCGCTCCCCTAGGTCACGCGATACATCTCCGTAAGCCCCTATTTGTTCCATAAAAAGATGCTCGATGCCCGTGCAATCGGTTAATACCCGTGATGCTGCTTCATCCACGCTTTCCCCGGATTTCACGAAGCCTCCCATAAGAGACCACTGTCCTTTCATCGGCTCGAACGAACGTTTGTATAATAAAACATTCAACTCCTTATTGTTAAACCCTAGAATGATACAATCTACGGCAACATAGAATTTTACTTCGTCTTGATAAAAAGCTGCTGACATCGTTTTATGGATTTTAAAGATTAACAGAGCTTGCGTGCTCCGTCGCTGATTACTACATTATATAATTTAGGTTCACGGCCAAACTTCTCTTTATAAGCGGAGAAGGCTTTCTTCACGAAATCGTCGTACAACTCATCCTTAACCAAGTTGATCGTACAACCGCCGAATCCTCCACCCATGACACGAGAACCCGTTACACCACATTCCTTGGCGATATCGTTCAAGAAATCCAGTTCCTCGCAGCTAACTTCATAAAGCTTGCTCATACCTTGATGCGTGCCGTACATCTTTTCGCCGACAGTCTCATAGTCGCCTTTCTCCAAAGCGGCACATACGTCGAGTACACGTTGGATTTCCTCGATAACATATTCGGCACGCATGTAATCCTCTGCGCTGACATCCGCTTTTACCTCGTTCAGCATCTCCATCGTAGCGTCACGTAAGAACTCTACTTCCGGATGGTTGCGGCGAATGGCGGCTACCACGTTCTCGCAGGATTTACGGCGTTTGTTGTAGGCTGAGGATGCCAACTCATGCTTAACGACCGAATCCAATAACACGAGTTTGTAACCAACCGGATTAAACGGATAATATTTATATTCCAAAGAACGGCAATCCAAGCGGATCAAACTTCCGGCCTTGCCGAATACGGAAGCGAATTGGTCCATGATACCGCAATTCACGCCACAATAATTATGTTCTGTAGCTTGACCGATCTTAGCCAACTCGAATTTATCGATATTCAATGAGAATAAGTCATTCAATGCGAAAGCATAAGTACTTTCCAATGCGGCGGAAGAAGACATTCCAGCGCCCAGAGGCACGTCTCCAGCGAATACGGTATCGAAACCTTGGATATTACCACCTCGTTTAATAATCTCCCGGCATACGCCAAAGATATATCTTGCCCAGCTTGCGGAAGGAGCGTCCTCCTCGGTCAAGCCAAATTCAGCGTAATCATTTAAGTCGATGGAGAACGCCCGGACTTTGCCCGTCCCATTCGGTTTGATCTCGGCGATCATCCCTTTATCTACAGCACCCGGAAAAACGAAACCTCCATTATAATCAGTGTGTTCACCGATCAAGTTAATACGTCCCGGGGATGTGTATAAGCTACCTTCGGTATTAAATAACTCTTTAAATTTAGTTCTGATTTTTTGTTGCATGATACTTAATTTGATTAAGGTAAATAATTGAATAAACAAGAAGAAATTACCCATTCAGATAACTCTGCCGGATAATTTCTTCTTTATCATATTATGTCCTGTCCTTATTATTCAACAGGAATGTCTTTGTTTACGTTCTTGCTACCGATCAAAGCGTAATATAGCAAATATGCCAATCCTAGGAATACCACCCAGAAGCTAGTAATGAAACCGCCAGCGTCGGCTACAGCTCCTTGGATCAACGGAAGAATACCTCCACCGCAAACCATCACCATGAAGATACCGGAAGCGGCTGCCGTATATTTACCTAAACCTTCTACTGCCAAGTTGAAGATACCACCCCACATGATGGAAGTACATAAACCACAAAGAGCCATGAACATGATTCCAACCGGAACCTCAACCATACCGAAAGAGATATCAGACAAGAATACAGGCATACTAACTTTTGTCGTAGCAGGGGCGAAGATAGCGATCAAGATAAAGATCATACCTACCGTGGCGGCTGATGACAACATCGCCTTACTAGAGATCTTAGCTCCGAAAGAGGCACCGAACAGACGTCCGATCATCATCAAGAACCAATATGTACCCACGATAGAACCGGCTACTGTAGGATCGATACCGATCTCAGGAGAAGTAGCGAACAAGTTCATGAAGTTAGGAATACCTACTTCGACACCCACATACAAGAAGATTGCGATGGCACCTAAAATGAAGTGACGGAAAGAAAGCGCGCTGTGCTTGTCCGGAGTCTTGGCTTCATTTTCTTTAACCATATGCGGTTCCGGAATTTGCATGCAGAACAATACGATAAATACGATGGCAAAGATACCCATAGCCAAGAACAATGCCGGGTTAGCGTCACTGATCTGAGCCTTAGCAGCGTCACCGATCAAATAACCAACCAATACCGGAACGATCGTAGCGCCGATAGAGTTCACGGAACCGGCAACCTGAATTAATTGGTTACCTTTGTTTCCACCACCACCTAGCGTGTTCAACATCGGGTTTACTACGGTATTCAACATACACATAGAGAAACCGGACACGAAAGCACCTGTCAAATAAACAGCGTAGCTACCAGCCACACCGGAAAGATAAGAAATACCTACACCACAGAAACCTACGATGATCGCTAACAAAGCGGTTTTCTTGTAACCGATCTTCTGCAATAGCATACCGGCCGGAATACCCATGAAGGCATAGGCAATAAAGTTAGCTGCGTTACCCAGCTGCGACATGAAGTTGCTGGCAGCGAACTGGTTCTTAACGATGATACCGAATGGGTTCTGTAGACCCGTCACGAAAGATATCATGAAGAAGAGAGCCACCATCATGATAATAGGCAATGTGTAATTCTTTTTTGCTGTTGATTCCATTTCTTTTTTGTTGTTTTAGATTATTAGATTACTTAAATTATTCTCTTATTCTACACTGAATTTATAAATAGTAGTACTTTGGAAAACCTCGCCCGGGCGGAGTTCCGTTGTCGGATATTCCGGTTTGTTGGGGCTATCGGGGAAATGCTGGGTTTCCAGACATAAAGCGGCCCGTTCCGGGTAGCGTTGTCCGTTCTTACCTTCGAAATTCCCAGTCATCCAGTTACCTGTGTATAATTGCACGCCCGGTTGAGTCGTATAAGTTTCCATTACGATACCGGTCTTGGGGGAGGAGCAGCGAGCGCAGTAAGAAAGTTCGTTGTCCTCTTTATTTAATATGTACGTGTGGTCATATCCCTTACCGAATATAAGCTGTTCGAAATTGTCATTGATTCGTTCGCCTACCTCATGAGGAGTCCGGAAGTCCATCGGTGTACCTTCTACCTTCTCTTTAGGTCCGTACGGGATTGCCGTATTGTCTGTAGGCAGATAATAGTCGGCGTTGATCGTGAGAATATGGTCTCCTATATAAGGGTCTCCCGCACCGGATAGGTTAAAATAAGAATGATTGGTTAGATTCAAGACCGTAGGTTTGTCCGTAGAGGCTTGATAGGAGATAACGACCTCATTCTCATTTGTCAGATGATAAGTTACGGTTGTCTTTAGTTCTCCGGGGAAACCTTCCTCGCCATCGGCGGAGGTATATTTCAACTCAATGGTTTGCTCGTCTATTTGTTTGGCGTCCCATACGACCGCATTGAATCCCTTGATTCCGCCATGCAAGCTATTGGGGCCATTATTTATGGCTAATTTGTCATAAGTAATACCGTCGATCGTGAATTTTCCAGCGGCGATACGATTTCCATAACGACCGCAAATGGCACCGAAATAAGGTTCTTCTGATGTTAAGTACTCTTCAATCGAATTATGGCCAGTAACGACATCGGTCATTTTTCCGTTCTTATCCGGAACCATCAGTGAGACGATTTTCGCTCCATAATTCGTGATCGCTAGCTCTGCTCCAACCTTGTTACACAGGGTATAAAGCGCCGTTTCTTTCCCGTCAATTTGCTTGCTGAAGTTAGCAACAGACAAGCCCGACAGTGTATTTATGTTCTTCATGCGTATCAATATTATTGAAATTGCGTGTAAAAGTAACTTTCTTCTTTGTATTTATAACCTTTCTGAATAATGTTTTATAGCATGATTTTAGATTTGTCTACCAAAAATATATAATTATCGCTTGTTTATACGTCAAGTCCTTGATTCTTCTCTTAGGCTAAAAAAACAAAACAACTCTTGTCTTACCCCTGTTATTAGTAAAACAGAGATAGAAAGAAATTGTCCATGCGGTCGTCCTATAAATATATCATACTCATACTCTTTGTGCTTATGCCCGGCTTGCTTTATTCCCAATCTCAAGATTGGGTACGTAAGTCCATTTATCCGCAAGCGGATAGTGGTAAAAGCAAGATCTATAATTGGATGTGGGGGAGGCATTATCGTCACCTTTATACGATCCCGATCAGGGTTCCTTCGGCTACGATAGAAACGTTGGGGGGTGGGATGGATATCGTCGGGCAAGCGGAAGGGTTTCACGGATTATTGTTGGAGAATAAGCGTAAGCAATTGTATTTGCTAAAGCCCTTGGGTGGCTCTACGAGTTTCTTGGAGTCGAAGTTTTTCCGGGAAATATATAATAAGACTGATTTTAAGAATACATATTTGGATGAGTTCTTAGGAGATGCTTATACGATTATCAATCCCTATACCTTTTTGGTCGCAGATTATTTAGCGAAGTCCGCGGGATTGAGTTTTTCTCCCTCCCGTATTTACTATATTCCTTCCCACATACGGAAAGACACAGTTGCGGACGGCAGCGATATACAAGATAGGCTGGTCAATCTAATCAATGTTCCGGATATTAATTTAAGGTCTAATTTGTATACCACGGAAGACTTTCTAGACAGCCTTCAAGTGAGTAAAAACTATATGGCGGATCAAAATCTATACATTCGGGAACGTATTTTCGATATGTGGACCGGAGATTGGAATAAGATGAACGAAAACTGGGAGTGGCAGTCACATACCGTCAATGATAGCGTAATTTATACCCCGATCGTGATCGATAGGAATCATGCTTTCACGAAGGTGGACGGAGTATTGTTCAAGCAAATGTTGAAGATGTTATCGTTGGATTTTATCTGTAATTATGATAGCCTGATTTTAAAAGATACAAAGAAAATCAATAAGCTAGCTTTTGCGCTGGATATGGCGGTAGCAGGCCGCAGTGATGAGTCGGTTTGGATACGCCAAGCCCAAGAAATTCGGAGACAGATGACCGACTCTTTGATCGATAGCGCTTTTACTTATTTGCCGGAAGGTGTAAAACATGATGAGATAGAACTGATTAAACGAAAGTTGAAACGAAGGAGGCTAGAGTTGGAAGCGGTTGCCAGTCAATATTATCGCTTATTGCAACGTACGCCAGTGGTTGCCGGAACCAATCAATCCGATTATTTCTTGATCGAGCGGCAAGCGCCGGACCGGACTGTTTTACGGATTTATGATCCCGAGACCGGAGACTGTAGGTTGGAACAACAATTCTCCGGCAAGGAAACCAAGGAACTGTGGTTATATGGGCTTGCGGGAAACGATACGTTTGAAGTGAAGGGAAATACACGGAAAGATTTTCCGATATACTTGATCTCCGGAGAGGGGGAGAACCAATACCAATTGAATCATAACCGGAAAATACATGTCTATGATAAAGATTATAAATATGATTACCAGAAGATAAAATACCATAAGATATCTTTTACCCCGTGGGGAATATATGATTCGGATAAAGGTATTAGTTTGGGTACGTTCTTTACATATACGATGTATGGCTTTAAACGAGCCCCATTCACCTATCAGCATCGGATCGGGTATAATTATTTGAAAGGGTTCATGTATGCAGGTATCTTCCCTAATTATGATGGCCGGAGACGTTTATACCTAAATGCCTCCATTTCTTCACCCCGTAACTTCGAGAACTTCTTCGGATTTGGAAATAATACGGCGGGCTATAAAGAGGAGAAAAAGAATTATAACCGGGTGAAGCTCCGGACGTATATGTTTAATCCATCCTTCGAGATGGATTTGAGGAAAGAAGAGGTGATGACATTCTTTGGCTCTTTGGATATGTACAAGGCTAAACGTACGGATGATCGATATATTTATACGGTTTATGGAGAAGATCATCCTATTTTCCGCACGAATTATTTCGTAGGTCTTGGTGCTACTTACCGGATAACGAAACAGCCTTATTCGTGGCTTCCCCTATTGGAAACCGAATGGACGGCCGGATGGAAAATGAATTTGAAAAAGCCGGAACGTAATTTCCCCTATGCGCAGGGAAGCCTTTCATGGAACGTACGGTTCTCGGATCGTTTTACTTGGGCCTCCTTGATGAAGGGAACGGTATTATTCGATAATGACTATGAGTTCTATCAAGCCGCCACGATTGATTTAAGGGGATTCCGTGAGAACCGTTTTATCGGAAAGCAATCCTTTTACCAATACTCGGATTTACGCTTGGACATGGGAAAACTAAAGAATCCGTTCACTCCCTTAAAATATGGTCTATTCGCGGGCTTTGATTATGGGCGGGTCTGGTTTCCCGGTGAGCGTTCCCATAGTTGGCATACTTCCTATGGTGGCGGGATTTGGCTTACTTTCTTGAATAAGTTCACCACTAAATATTCTTGGTTCGGCTCGACGGATAGTTTCCGGTTCGCCTTTGAGTTGGGGCTTGGGTTTTGATATAGCCTCAAACTTACACGGGACTGATGAGGGAAATTCTCATCATGATAAGGAGGGTTATTGTCTATTTCTATATTTGTTCTTGTCTTCTGTCGTATGACCCGGTAAAAACGTGTACGTGTTTTCCGAAAAACATGTACGACTTTTGTGGAAAACATGTACGTGTTTTTTCAGAAATATAATCATGTTTTTAAGGCTGATGATAATCAATGATTTACATATTCGTGTTATTTGCATGCTTATTGTTTGGATTTATTGAGTGAAAATCTATACATTTGCCTTTGATCAATTTTGTTCTTGTTATGAAATGGTTAAGGGCAATGTTTTTGTGCATGGTCGTTTTTGCCGCATTGACTGTGGTCGCCAACGATTCTTTCTCCCAAAAGGAGGTACGGGCGTGTGCTTCTACATCTTTATTTTCAATAGCGAATAAAGAGCCGGCTGCTTTCATCTCTTTTCAAGAAATCATAACTCCTTTGACGTCTTTCTCCGCTTTTGGGGAGAAACTTTTGTATCTTATTGCCTCATTGAATTTTTTCCTCGCTTTGTTTACCCAGTCGGTAGCTTTGTTGTTTTACGAACGGAGGGTAAGTTATGTTCGATTAAAATCCGTCTTTTGGCAAGAGCGATACTCTTGCTATGTGCTTTGTCGTATGCTGAATTAGACATGATTATGCCCTGTCTTCAAGGGCATAGAGGAGAGTTGTGTCAATTTATTTTATACGAAAAACAAGCGTATCATGAACTCTATATATCGAAATTTTATTATCACGTTGAAGGCAAATAAAATGGCGGCAACACTAAATATATGCGGCCTCGTTATCGCCTTTACTTTATTTGATAGCGTAGCTATCCGTACGGAATCCGAACGAACTTTTGATAAAATACACTCGAAAGCCGAGGCTATTTATCGATTGGATTGTGTGACAAGTAAAAGTCAATGGCCTACGCAAATCCTGCCTTTCGCCCAAGCATTTGCCTCGTCTTCTCCACATATATTGGAAAGTACGATCATAAATCCTTACATAGGGGAAGTTTATTTTACGATCGGGAGGGACGAGATTCTCAAAGGTTATAAGGAACCGGTGATAACCTGTACTCCGGGGATCGTTTCTATATTTGACTTCCAATTGGTGGAAGGTTCACTAGATTGCTTAGATGATCCGGAGAAATGCCTTTTGCCGGAAAGTATGGTCCGGAAGATATTTGGCGAGTCATCGGCTATTGGTAAGGAGTTGCTTGCGGAAGAAGAGATTTGGAGCAAGGAACGAAAATCACTAGTCGTAGGAGGAGTTTATAAAGATTTCCCGGAAAATACACAATTGAATAATGCCATTTATACTTCTTTATCGTCGACTTATTGTATGGATGATTGGGATAACTGGATTTTCCTTTGTTATGTCCTTTTAGATGATCCGTCACAAAAAGATCTCATTTGCTCCCAGTTTAACCAAGCATTTCCCTTCAAGCAATACGAGAGGCTCCAAGAGGTACAGACCCGTTTGGTGAATTTATGCGATATTTATTATATGAATGATATGAATAGTGTTACTTACATAAAATCAGGGAATAAAAGACAAACGGATTTGTTGTTTAGCGCTTCGTTTCTAGTGGTATTGATAGCAGTGATTAATTTTATAAACTTTACAATGGCATTGGTTCCGGCAAGAATAAAAAGTATTAACATCCGCAAAATTCTAGGGGACTCGGTATGGCGGTTGCGTGGATTTCTTTGGTTAGAGTCTTTTCTTTTTGCGCTATTGTCTTATGCTATATCCTTTTTGCTGTTATTGGTTTATGAAGGTTGCATTGGAGGAGGGTTTCATATGAAGGGAATAGTTTTTTTTGGTGGATTATTTATGACTTTGTGTGCGGGACTATTGGCCGGTGCATATCCGGCTATTTATGCAACTTCTATTCCTCAGCGAATCGTGCTGAACGGTTCTTTTGGTTTGTCTCCAAAGGGAAAAAGAATGCGGGAATGTCTGGTTGGTTTTCAGTATACGGTTTCAATTATATTGATCGTCCTGTCACTGTTTATTTATAAGCAGATAGAGACAATGCGGAGTCATTCCTTTGGTTTCGGGAATGATAATGTAGTTGTCGTAGAATTGAATAAGGAGATAACCGAGAAATATAAAGAGAATTTTACCAACTGTTTGCGTGGTTATGCGGGAATTGAGGATGTGGCTTTCGCCGCTAGTAAGATAGGAGCGACCAATGAGAATCGTGGCGGGGCCGCAGAGTTTAATGGAGAGACTATTTATTTTTATTATTTGAATGTATCACCTAATTTTTTATCCCTTATGGATATTACCGCGAACGAGGGACGTGTCTCAAGGATGGAAGATGGGAGGAATAAAGAGTTGCTTTTGGTTTTTGACCAAAAAGCGAAAAGGCAATTAAACCTTCATGTGGGTGACCGTATGAAAACCTTTTGGGGGAATGATGCCCGGGTATTAGGATTTACGGATGAGGTGGTGATCGCTTCCACACATAAAGCATCGGAGTCGCTAGCTACTTATCCTGTCGCTTTTGTGACGAATGAAGAATTATATATGCCTTACGCTTATATAAAGTTGATGCCGGGGGCTGATAAAGGGAATGTTTTACTTTATATTAGGAATATGCTCAACGAACTTTCCCCTTCATGTTTACCTGATTTTGAGTTTTGCGATACATTCTCCCGGCATCTGTATGAAAAAGAAATCCAGTTTGGCGACCGGGTTATTTTATCCAGTGTTTTATCTATCTGGATGGCATTGGCAGGTATTTTAAGTCTGGTATTGTTTGATGTCCACTATCAGCGGCGAGAAATTGGTATAAGGCGGGTGTATGGATCTTCCGTGAGTGAGATACTATATCGTTTGAATAAAGTCTATTTAAAGGTCTTGCTCATTAGTTTTGTTATCGCGATTCCAGTTTCCTATTATTTTATGGAGAGATGGGGCAGTAATTTTATGGAGAAAGTCCCTGTCAGTTATTTGATTTATTTTGTCGCATTGCTAGGGATCAGTATCCTGACGGTAGGAGTGGTCACGTTCCAAAGTTGGAGGGCGGCGAATGAGAATCCGGTGGATATGTTATAGACAACTTACATCGGCAACGAAGTTAACTTTATCGGCAAAGTAACTTAACATACTTTGCTGATGAAGCTAAGATACTTTGGAAGTACAGATAAGGTATTGGATTGTAACCGATTTTTCTAACTAATTTGAAATTTGTAAGGGAGGATTTATGCGAATAGTCCCTCCCTTACATTTTGTCTTGTTCAAATAGTTGGCTTTATTTGTCCTAGAACTTATTTCTTCAAGGCCTCCAAAACTTGAGGCATCATAGTACAGATATAATGTTCTTCTTTCGCTGTAAAGAAATTGCCATCGACTACGGAATCCTCATCTGTTGCTTGTCCTTTGCTAATGGCAGGCTTAGCCAACGGATGTACCGCTAGCTTCTTTCCTTCCGTGATTCCGGTGAAGTCGAAGAGCATAGCGGCAGCGCAATGTCCAATCATAATTTTACCCTTTTCCCCGAAATTCTTAATCACATCCATTAGATCGATATTGTATTGTTTGCTAGCGTTCTGCTGGAAAACAGGAACCGCATCGCCACAAGCGAATACCATTGCGTCGTATTCATCTTCATGCCCTTTTAAATTAGCGATCACATCGTCTACTGTCAAAGCTATGCCAGAGTTCGTTTTGATCTCTTTTGAATTGGCTACCGCATATACTTTATAAGTAATGCCATTCTCGAAAAATGATTCCAAATATTGGAACAAACCAAATCCATTTACTGGATTTACCGCTAAAACTGCTACTTTCTTTGCCATAATCGTAAATTATTAAGTGATACAATAGTTATTTTTCGTAAGTTTATTACTTTTGTGGCGTAAAAGTAAGCCCCTTTTTTAGAGAAAACAAGAAGGCACTTATAAATAAGGAACTTACATGGATGTAACCATTGTTGAGATTCAAGTAAATAGAAAAGGTTAAAAAATGAAAAACTTTCATCCGACGGGGAATTGCCCCGTGAGAGACGTATTGAGCCGGCTAGGAGATAAATGGTCTATGCTAGTGCTTATCACTTTAAGTGCTAACGGTACCATGCGTTTTAGTGATATCCATAAAACCATCGCGGATGTATCGCAACGTATGCTGACCGTAACCTTGCGTACGCTGGAATCGGATGGTCTGATCGAACGAAAGGTCTATGCGGAAGTTCCTCCCCGAGTAGAATACTGCTTAACGGAAAGAGGATTAAGTCTTATTCCCCATATCCAAGGATTGGTGGATTGGGCGTTGCAGCAGATGAGTGGTATTATGGAAAGCCGGGTTTTACATACGTCATGACTTGCTTTGGCATTAATCTATCCGCTAATTTTTTTGCTTTATCTAATTCAACCTTGAATCTGACAAAAGCGTGTATACAGCTGTTCGGGAGACGTATTAGCATCTATTAGATTAAAAAGGGCGAGGTACATCTGATCCCCGTTTTGAAGGTTTGCGTAAAGGTGGAAATATCTTTTTTCAGCTTTTGTCAAGATATTGACAAGCACTAATAATATGTATGTGTTATTCATGGAACTTTTGATATTATCAAGTGTTTGATATATAGTGAATATGAGAAATTGTATGATGCAAATATATCGATTTGGGTTTATCTACGATGAAGATTAATTGATGATTTTTATATTTTGGATCTTTTTATATTTGCGACATCGGTGAATGAATTTAAATTAACATGAAATCTGGTGTACCAAGCGGAATATATGATATTTTTGTTAAACGAATGATTAATAAGAGAAAAGCATGAAAGACTTACGGAATCATAATATATTGGTTGTTGGAAGTAGCAATACCGATATGGTCATAAAGACGAATCATCTTCCTCGTCCGGGGGAGACCGTATTAGGAGGAACATTTTTTATGAACCCGGGTGGGAAAGGAGCGAATCAAGCGGTTGCTGTTGCTCGGTTAGGGGGACAGGTCTCGTTTATTTGTAAAACAGGCAGTGATATATTCGGGCATCAATCCCAGCGGCTATTTGAGGAAGAGGGGATTGATACTTCCTATATTTTCTCAGATCCGAAGAATCCTTCCGGTGTAGCGTTGATTACGGTAGATGCCCATGCTGAGAATTGTATTGTTGTGGCTTCTGGGGCAAATGCGAATTTACTGCCAACAGATTTAGCGAAGGCAGAGGAAGCTATAGAACAAGCCGAGTTGATATTAATGCAGTTAGAAATACCGATGGATACTGTTGAGTTTGTCGCAAAGACAGCTTGGAAGAAAAATAAGCGAGTAATACTAAATCCGGCTCCAGCTCAACCTTTGTCGGCTGCGTTACTCCGCCATCTGTATATGATTACCCCGAATGAGACAGAGGCGGAGATGATCACCGGCGTGAAGATCACGGATGAGGTTTCCGCGGAGAAGGCTGCGCAAGTTATAATGGAGATGGGAGTACAGAACGTAATCATTACTTTAGGTTCAAAAGGAGCTTTGATTTACTGTGATTCCATGGTAGATATGGTTCCTGCGATAAAAGTGGAAGCCGTTGATACTACTGCGGCCGGGGATATTTTCAACGGTGCTTTAACGGTTGCTTTGGCCGAGGGGCGGGATTTAAGGGAAGCCGTGAGATTCGCTTGCAAAGCTTCCGCCATTTCCGTGACTCGTGTGGGAGCGCAATCTTCCGCTCCTTATCGAAATGAGGTAGATATCTTTGATTAATCTAAAAAACAATCTAATATTATGAAACAAACAGTATTTGCGATGATAGCGGCTGCCTCTTTATTTATAGGGGCGATCTCATGTTCCCAACAACCCTCGGCAAAGGATCAAACGACGGTTCCCGCTGAGTTTACGATTAGTAAAGAAAAGTTGATGGATAAGATTAAGGGAGGTTGGGCCGGACAAACCATAGGCTGTACGTATGGCGGTCCGACGGAGTTCAAATATAACGGAACGATGATTCAGGAATACGTACCGATCGTATGGCCGGACGGGTATATCAAATGGTGGTACGAGAATGTTCCCGGATTATACGATGATGTTTATATGGACCTTACGTTCGTAGATGTCTTTGACCGGTTGGGATTGGATGCTCCTGTAGACTCATTCGCCATGGCGTTCGCTACGGCTGGATATACGTTGTGGCATGCTAACCAGTCGGCACGTTATAATATTTTACAAGGGATCATGCCGCCGGCATCCGGTCATTGGCTGAATAACCCGCATGCGGATGATCTTGATTATCAGATCGAGGCGGACTATGCCGGACTGATGTCGCCGGGTATGCCGAATACGGCTTCCGAGATTTCTGATAAGATCGGGCATATCATGAATTATGGAGATGGTTGGTACGGCGGTGTGTATGTCGGGGCGATGTATTCGTTATCGTTTATCTCGGATGATATCGAGTTTATCGTGACCGAGGCATTGAAGACGATACCGGAGCAAAGTATCTATTATAAATGTATGAGCGATGTGATCCGCTGGCATAAGGAATATCCGGACGATTGGAAACGCACTTGGTTTGAATGTGAGAAGAAATGGAGCTCGGATATTGGTTGTCCGGATGGTGTTTTTGTTCCGTTCAATATTGATGCCGTGATCAATAGCGCATACATTCTTATCGGCTTGCTTTATGGTGAGGGAGATTTCTATAAAACATTGGATATCTCTACCCGTTGCGGACAAGACTCGGATTGCAACCCAGCCTCCGCGGGTGGTATCTTAGGAACAATCCTTGGTTATAGCCATATACCGGATTATTGGATGAAGAACTTGAGAGAAGTGGAGAATATGGATTTTGCCTATACGACCATCTCATTGAATAAGACTTACCAAATGGGCTTCGATCAAGCGTTGCAAGTGATAGAGCGCAACGGCGGTTCCGTTTCAGGTGACGAGGTGACGATCAAATGCCAGCAACCTGTAGCCGTTCGTTACGAGAAGGCTTTCGAGGGTATGTATCCGATAGAGAAAGTGGCGGTTAATAAGAATTTGCCCGATGTAGGAGAACTGCCTTTTGAGGGAACAGGCGCCGTATTCAAAGGCTTTGTGAACGCTAAAGATGATAAATACGTAGCGAGAGTAGAGATGTACCTAGATGGGGAGCTGGTTGAGACGGCGAACCTTCCGGCATCCTATACGACTCGTAGGAACGACCTGTTCTGGAAGTATCAGCTGCCCAAGGGAAAACATACGGCTACGTTTAAATGGCTAAATCCACGTAATGATGTCTCCGTTCATTTCAGCGAGATACTGATTTACTCGGATGCTCCGAAAGAGATTGTTCACCAATAAATTATAAAGATTATGAAGAAATCATTGTTTCTGATGGGCTTATTTGCCTTGTTGATTTCCTGTAAGGGAAATGTGTCGAAAAATATTCCTCAAACCGATAAGCCTCAACCGGTAAATCTTATTCTAGATACTGATTTAGGTCCGGACTATGATGATGTGGGCGCTATGGCCTTGATGCATGCCTTGGCGGATAGCGGTCAGGTAAATATCCTTGCGACTCTTTCCTCCAACCATGATGAGCGGGTGGTACCTTGCATTGAGGTGTTGAATACTTATTTCAACCGTCCGGACATACCGGTAGGGGCACCAAAGAGCGAACCGGGGGCCTCCTTGACTACTTGGCATAAAACGAAGTGGACTGACGAGTTACCCGCTAACTATCCGCATCATACGGCGAAGACTTCCGACGCTCCGGATGCTCTGAAGGTGTACCGTAAGATTCTGAGCGAACAACCGGATACCAGCGTTGTTATTTGTACGATTGGTTTCTTCTCTAATTTAAGGGACTTGCTTCAATCGGGAGCTGATGAATATAGCGATCTCTCCGGAAAGGAATTAGTCGCCAAGAAAGTGAAACGTTTGGTTTCTATGGCGGGCCTGTTTCCGGAAGGAAAAGAATTTAATGTGTATTGCGATGTCCCTGCCTCTAAAGTCGTAGCGGATGAATGGCCTACAGAGATTGTCTTTAGCGGTTTTGAGATCGGGAACGTAATCTTGACCGGAAAGAAACTGGTGCAAATGAACGTGGAGAACAGTCCTGTAAAAGATGCGTATGCCCTTTGTTTCGCGGAGGGAGACCCGGAAGGGCGCATGAGCTGGGATCATACGGCGGTATTGGTCGCTATAAAAGGTTATGAGCCTTATTTCGATGTAGAGCGAGGTACCTTTCATGTCGTAGATGATGAGGGGACTAACAATTGGGTGGCAAATCCCAATGGCCGTGATCTTCGTTTGATCGAGAAGATGCCGCCTACGGAGGTCGCTTCCTTGATAGAGAATTATATGATGCATCAACCATCTATTAAATAGTATTTTATGTATATCGTACAAGATTATTCTTTAGCTGTCATATTCTGTGTCGTTACGATGCTTTGTTGGGGATCGTGGGGGAATACGCAGAAATTAGCCTCCAAGACTTGGAGATATGAGTTCTTCTATTGGGACTACGTGATTGGTGTCTTGCTCTTTTCTCTGATTTCCGGCTTTACCTTGGGCAGCATCGGGACGGAAGGACGCAGTTTCCTGCCGGATTTGGCGCAAGCGAATCTCGCTAGTTTAGGGAGTGCCTTTTTGGGCGGTATTATTTTTAATGCTGCCAATATCTTGTTGTCTGCGGCGATCGCCATTTGCGGATTGTCGGTCGCTTTTCCGGTAGGGATCGGATTGGCCTTGGTGCTAGGCGTATTGGTTAACTATTTTGGGGCGGCGAAGGGGGAACCGACTTATATCTTTATCGGTGTAGCCTTAATCACGATCGCCATCATCTTGAACGGCCTGGCTTATAAGAAAGCCTTGGTCGGTACCAAGAAAGTATCGGGGAAGGGGATCCTTATATCGGTTGTGGCCGGCGTGATCATGGCCTTTTTCTATCGTTTTGTCGCCGCTTCCATGGATATGGAGAATTTCGCTTCTCCGGCACCCGGGAAGTTGACGCCTTATACCGCCGTATTTGTTTTTGCCATAGGAGTATTTGTTAGTAATTTCTTATTTAACACATTGGCAATGAAACATCCGGTGGAAGGTAAGCCTGTCTCCATATCCGGTTATTTTAAGGGAGATATGAGTACGCATCTCGTGGGTGTATTGGGGGGTGTTATCTGGTGTATCGGTCAATCTTTCAGTATGATAGCGTCAGAGAAAGCGGGAGCGGCTATATCTTACGGATTGGGGCAAGGAGCCACGCTAGTCTCCGCTTTATGGGGCATCCTTATCTGGAAAGAGTTCAAGGGAGCGCCAGCCATTTCCAATCGTCTGAATGTCGGGATGTTTATTTTATTCGTGATCGGACTT
Organism: Parabacteroides sp. merdae-related_45_40; assembly: GCF_001915675.1. Taxonomy (NCBI): domain Bacteria; kingdom Pseudomonadati; phylum Bacteroidota; class Bacteroidia; order Bacteroidales; family Tannerellaceae; genus Parabacteroides; species Parabacteroides sp. merdae-related_45_40. The sequence goes on from NZ_MNQY01000112.1 coordinate 73,163, forward strand.
GGGTTCTTAATTTATGCGGGAGCTTAAATAACGTTATTTTTATTTATTCCGGAAAAAACATTACCTTTGTTCTTGTTTCTTGTTTATGGGAGTTTAATAACGAAAAAAGACGATCTATGAAAGAAGAAGGTGATGTATTCAAAAAGTTCCGTGATTCCTTCAGCAGGATGGAGGGACATTTCCATATACTAGAACAGCGTGTGCCGGTTGAACTTCAGATGGAGTATTTCAAATACTCGGAAAACGTACGGAAGGAAAACCGGCCTCCCCGTCCCTTATCGGAGGATGAGTGCGAGACCCTGTACAACACTTTGTTGACGGAGGAAACCACGGACAAGACCGAGAAGAGATATTTGTTATCTCAATTGGCTACCTCGAAATCCGTCCGTGCGTACCGATTGTTGGAGGAATACACCCAGCATCCGGACCCGGAAGTGACAGATTGGGCCTACATGGCTTTGATGGAGTCTCGTATCTCTTTAGAGTCCGATTTCTCCGACGAGAAACAAATTTATATCTCGACCGGCTTGGGAGGAAAAGGGGAGAAGCTGCGTTTCTATGTCTTGATGACGTCTAAAGGCAAGAAACCTTTCCAAGAATATCAGCGGCAGACAATCGAGCGGGAGTTCGCTTATTATCTGCCGAAAACGGACTGCGAGATCGAGCGTTTGACGATCGGTGAGCAGTATGTGGAGCTGGTGTTCTTGATCCCGGTACGTACGGATATAAAAGCCACGTTGGACCGGGTGATCAATGAATGTAACCAATACGGCGATTTCCTCTCGAATGTTTTCACGATCACGAATGTCAAGGAATTGACACCCGAGGAGATTTCCGAGATTATAAGTAAGAATGGAGACGATTAAGCAAGCTATTAAGTATGGTGTAGTCGGGTTGAGCAATACCTTGATAACGATGATTGTTATCTGGGTGATGATGAAACTCTTCGGATGCCGGGAAGGTTTATCTAACTTAACGGGATATGTGGCAGGCATATTAAACAGTTTCATCTGGAACAAGCAATGGACTTTCAAGGGAAGTTCCACCGGATGGACGAAAGGGGCGGTTCGGTTCACGATCGCTTTCATTATTTGTTATGCCTTACAGTACGGATTGGTACTGATCTTGAATTCCCGACTTACGATCGATCATTACTACAACCACTTGATTGGAATGGCTTTCTATACGGTGATTAATTTTTTAGTAAATAAGTTTTATACCTTTAAAGCTTAAAAGGCATGAAGAAGTTAGCGGTTATAGTCCCGTGTTATAACGAGGAAGCCGTGATCGAGGAATCGTATCGGCGTACGAAAGAGGTCTTGGTAAAGTTGCCGAACCCTACGGAGATTATCTATATAAATGATGGCAGTCAGGATAAGACACGTTCTTTGTTGGACCATATAGCCGCTACCGATCCTCTTGTGAAGGTGATTCACTTCTCCCGGAATTTCGGTCATCAACCGGCGGTAACGGCGGGTATCAATAACTGTGACGCTGATTTGGCGATTATCATCGACGCCGATATGCAGGATCCGCCGGAATTGATTCCGGATCTGCTGGAAGTGCAGGAGAGAGAGGATGCCAACGTGGTTTATTGCGTCCGTAAGTCACGGGAAGGGGAGAGTCTTTTCAAGCTGTTCACCTCCAAGGCTTTTTACCGGGTGATGAATTATATGAGCGAGGTCCATTTCCCGCTGGATACAGGAGATTTCCGTTTAGTGGACCGGAAGGTGATGAATGAGTTCGACCGTTTTAAGGAACGGGGAAAATATATCCGTGGCTTGATAAGCTGGGTGGGCTTCCACCAAGTGCCGTTTTATTATGAGCGTGAGGCGCGTATCGCCGGCGAGACGAAATATCCGATTAGTAAGATGCTGAAATTCGCGTCGACGGCAATGCTTTATTTCTCGAAGAAGCCGTTGCGTTTGGCGACGAGTCTCGGGTTTATATCCGTATTGGTCGGTATAATCTTGGCGGTTTGGTTCACGTTGGGCAAGATCTATGGTTTTAGTAACGCCGAGGTTGGCTGGACTTCTATCATGACTTCCATTATCTTCTTTGGAGGTGTGCAGCTATTGACGGTCGGCGTGTTAGGGCAATATGTCGGTATCCTCTTTGACGAGATCAAGGCCCGTCCCGAATACATTATTGACGAGAAGAAAAACTATTAAAAAACATCGGAGGCGAAATAAGCCGTTTTTCTATGATCTGAATTCTGTTCCATGATAAATGTCTTTTCATGATATACTTGTGAATGTAACATAAACAATTCGATATCCGGATAGTTTATACATAGAAGAGATTAATAAAACTTATGTGTCATGAAGTATAGAATAGAGAAAGATACCTTAGGTGAGGTGGAAGTGCCGGTGGACGTTTATTATGGGCCGCAAACACAACGGAGCGTGAATAATTTCAAGATCGCCACCGATATTAGCCGGATGCCCAAAGAGGTGATAGAGGCGTTCGCTTACTTGAAAAAAGGAGCGGCTTTGGCTAATAAAGACGCCGGCGTCTTGTCTCCGGAGAAATGCGAGTTGATCGGTAAGGTATGCGACGAGATCTTGGCGGGTAAATTAAATGACTCCTTTCCCTTGATCGTATGGCAAACGGGGAGCGGGACCCAGACGAATATGAATGTCAATGAGGTGATCGCCAACCGGGCACATGTGCTGAGCGGAGGAAAGCTAACGGATAAGGAGAAAGTGCTGCTTCCGAACGATGACGTGAATAAATCGCAATCCTCCAATGATACGTTTCCTTCCGCTATGCATATTGCCGCCTATAAGGTGACTGCGGAGGTGACGATCCCGGGATTGGAGAGTCTGTATCGTGCGTTGGCGCTAAAAAGTGAGGAGTTCATGAAGATCGTGAAGATCGGGAGGACTCATTTTATGGATGCCACTCCATTGACATTGGGGCAAGAGTTCAGTGGCTATGCGGCTCAATTGGAATATGGTATACGGAAAGTAAAGGATTCCCTGTCGCATATCTCCGAGTTGGCTTTAGGAGGTACGGCGGTTGGGACTGGTATTAACGTCCCAGTCAATTATGACGAGTGTGTCGCTAAGAAGATATCAGAGTTGACTGGGCTTCCTTTTGTAACCGCTCCGAATAAATTCGAGGCCCTGGCTACCCATGATGCTTTGGTTGAGGCGCATGGAGCCTTGAAATCCGTAGCGGTCAGCTTAATGAAGATCGCGAACGATATACGAATGTTGGGCTCAGGTCCTCGTGCCGGTATCGGTGAGATCCATTTGCCGGAGAACGAGCCGGGTTCCTCCATCATGCCGGGAAAGGTGAATCCTACGCAATGCGAGTCATTGACGATGCTCGCCGCTCAAGTAATGGGTAACGACGTGACAATCTCGATAGCCGGCTCCAACGGGCAGTTCGAGTTGAACGTATTTAAGCCGGTGATTATCTCGAACTTCTTGCAAAGCGCCCGCTTGATTGGTGACGGTTGCCTGAATTTCAGTGAACGTTGCGTAAAAGGCATTACCCCGGTGAACGAAAACATCAAACGCCATCTGGATAGCTCCTTAATGCTGGTTACCGCCTTGAATCCGAAAATAGGATATTACAAGGCCGCCGCTATCGCCCAGAAAGCCTATCAAGAAAATAAGACTTTGCGGGAGGCGGCTATCGAGTCCGGTTATGTGACCGCCGAGGAGTTTGATCGTTGGGTAGACCCGTCCAAGATGGTAGGAGAGATTGAGTAGTGTCAAAACTGCTACATCTTCTCCCAAAAATGAAACAAAGAGTTAAGATGATAATGGATATTTTTGTACCGTTATCATTTTAATTCTTTGTATTATGAAGAGCACACGATGTATTTTGTCTATAATCTTAGGGTTGCTGGCCGGATGGCTACCTCTGGGTGCGGTTACCGTATTGAAGAACCTACAGGTTGAGTATCAAACCAATCCACTGGGAATTGATGTCAGTCAGCCACGTTTTAACTGGCAGATGGAGTCCGATCGCTATGGGGCCTGTGGGCAGGCTTATCGGTTATGGGTGGCCGATAGTCCGGAGCAATTGGCTGCCGGGCGTTATATCTATGATTCGGGAAAGGTTCTTTCCGGGGAATCGGTCGGCGTAGTTTATCAAGGAAAAGCATTGCAACCTTCCACTCGCTATTATTGGAAAGTTTCCGTATGGGATGAATCGGGAACGGAAATTACCTCCACCGAGCCTGCGTGGTTCGAGACCGGTCTTCTGGGTTCCGGATGGAGTGGCGCCCGTTGGATCGGCTCGTCGGAGACACAACTCTCCAAATATCGCTCGCATTATGTGATCGACTATGATGTGCGGGTTGCCGAGGGTAATGATAAAGCCGTATTTGTCTTTGGGTCGAGGGACGCTGATAATTATGTGTCTGCTGAACTGGACTTGAATGGTTCGGGGGACGCCCGTTTCATTTTACGTCATACCACAGATGGAAAAACGAGGCAAGATGCGGCGGAAAGTCTGGCCTCTATCATCCCAGCCTCGGATAAGCATAAGGTGCATCATATCCGGTTGAAGGTGACGACGGCCCAATATGCCTTGAAATATTTCGTGGATATAGAGATCGATGGAAAGACCTTGGTGAATTCCTCTTTGACTCCCGAGAAGAAAGAACGGAAGAGCCGTGGTGATTTCTGGGGAGGCAAGGAAGGGGCTTTCACCGTGTATCCTTATCCGGATGGAGAGTTGGTTTATCATTGCCGCTTGTACGCGATCGGTTTCCTGCAACCTAAAGGGCAGACCGCTACATTCTCCAACTTGCGTATCAGCGAGGATACGTGGAATACGCTTCTGTACAATCCTGCCGAGACTTATGTGGAGAAAGGGGAGGGAAAGCTCAATGTCTGGTATCCGGGCGAGAACGTATCCGCTCCCATGCTCCGGAAAGCGATAAAGATAGAGAAACCGGTCAAGAGCGCCCGTTTATATGCTACCGCTAGGGGTGTCTACGAGTTCTCGGTGAACGGGCGGAAGGTTGGAAAGGATTATCTGAATCCGGGTTGGACGGATTACCGTTACCGTATCATGTATAATACGTATGATATAACGGATTTGCTACGACCAGGCGATAATGGTATTGGGGCGATGTTGGGCGCCGGATGGTGGAGCGAGCATAGCGGTTTCCTTACCGGTTGGCAGGATCAATACGGAACCCGCCAGTCCTTATTGGGAAAGATCGTGATCGAGTATGCCGACGGTACTCGTGAGACGATCGTTACGAATGATAGCTGGAAATGTTATGACCGGGGACCGATCACTTTTAACGGCCTTCAGAATGGAGAGGAATACGATGCCCGGAAAGAGGTGAACGGCTGGGATGCTCCGGGTTTTGATGACTCGTCATGGAAACCGGCGACCTTATTCGCCGCTCCTCCGGTAAATGTGGAGATCCAAGGATATGTAGGCAGCCCGATACAAAATAATGTGACCCTGACCGCTCAGTCCGTGGTTGAGCCTATCCCCGGCGTCTATGTCTATGATATGGGGCAGAATATGGTCGGTGTTCCTCGTCTGACTTTCAAGGGAAAGGCCGGACAGGAAATCACGATCCGTTTCGGGGAGATGAATTATCCGGAAACGATCCCTACCGAACCTGTCGCCCCGTATACGATCGCGATGTATAAGGAGAAGAAAGGGCAAGTCTATACGGATAATTACCGGAGCGCCCTTTCCACAGATCGTTATATCTTGAAAGGGGATGCGGCGGGTGAGACGTATGAGCCTCGCTTTACGTTCCATGGTTTCCGTTACGTGGAGATTCACGGGTTGGACAAGCCGTTACCCTTGGAAGCGGTGAAAGGGATCGTGCTGGAATCTATCGGTGCGCGGACGAGCGGTTATGAGACGTCGGACGAGCGTGTCAACCGTTTGTTTAATAATATCATCTGGGGCCAACGGGGTAATTTCTTGTCGGTTCCGACTGATTGCCCGCAACGGGATGAGCGTATGGGCTGGACAGGGGATGCGCAGGTATTTGCCCGTACGGCTACTTATAATATGAATGTCGATCCGTTTTACACCCGTTGGCTCTACTCGGTCCGGGATAATCAAGGAGATGACGGTAGTTACGCGAACTATATACCCGTAGTCGGTTTCCCGCCTCACGGCGCGGAGGATGGCGGAGGTGCCATGGGATGGATGGAAGCCGGCGTGATCGTACCGTGGCAAATGTATCAACAATACGGAGACGTGCGTATTCTGGAACAGCATTACGCTTCCATGGTCGCTTATATGGATTATTTGGAGCGTCGTGCCGTACGCTATGTACAGCCCTTCGGTGGTTTCGGCGATTGGCTGGCTATCGAGCCGACGAATTCCATGTTGACGAACACCGCTTACTCCGCCTACGACGCTTTGATTATGGAGCAGGTAGCGAAACGTTTAGGGAAGGATGCGGACCAAAGGCGTTTCCGTACTTTCTACGAGAACGTGAAGAGGTCTTTTAACGACCTGTTCGTAAACGAGGAAGGACGCACGTTCGCCCCGACGGTGGAATCTATCTTTGGTAAGGACTCGCAAGTAGGTATGTGGCCCGGAACGGCGGCTACCGAGGCGAAAATCGTAGATACGCAGACCTCATACGTGGTTCCTCTCCAGTTCGATCTGTTCAATGAGAAAAACAAACCCTTGGCGATCCGGCATCTGGTAGAGAATATCAAGAAACATAATTATACGCTTACGACCGGTTTTATCGGTACGCCTTACCTGAATTTGGTATTATCCGACAATGGTTATGACGATGTCGCCTATAAGCTGTTTGAGCAAACCGCCTATCCTTCATGGCTATACCCTGTCCTGCAAGGCGCTACCACGATTTGGGAACGTTGGAATTCCTACACGTTGGTAAATGGCTTCGGTCCTGTGGATATGAACTCTTTCAACCATTATTCGTATGGCGCTATCGAGGAGTGGATGATAGCTTATACCTTGGGTATCCAGCGGGATGAGGAACAACCCGCCTATAAGCACATCATCCTTCAACCCCGTATCGGCGGGACCTTCTCGTTTATCCGGGGGCATTACGATTCCGCCTATGGCCGTATCGAGAGTGGATGGCAAATCCAAAAGAAGGGCTATATATACGAGGCAACCATCCCCGCTAATACGACGGCTATTTTATATCTGCCCGCTAAATCGGAGAAGTCCGCTCGTATGGAGAAAGGGCAGGAGGGTATCACGCTCGTGGGGTTGAAGGATGGGAAGGCTGTGTACCGATTGAGATCGGGGAGCTACCGGATATACGTGGATTGAATATTTCCCAAATATCCCGCCCGCGTCGGGTGCGCGGTCGAATCTTGGAGAAATGCGGGACCTCGCGCCGGGTGCGCGGTCGAATCTTGGAAAAATACGGGGCTCGCGTCGGGTGTGCGGTCGAATCTTGGAGAAATATTGGACCTCGCGCCGGGTGCGTGGTCGAATCTTGGAGAAATACGGGGCTTACATCGGGTGCGCGGTCGAATCTTGGAGAAATGCGACGCTTCTCACCCGGTGTAAGGTCAGATTTTGTAAAAACGATAGTGCCCGGCCTTATTAAAATCTGTACATTCGCGCAAAAATAAATAAGAACATTGTTCATGATTGTTTAATTCTAATTAGATCAAGCGAGAATGTCAATACGAAAATCGGATCGCATTATCAGCGTGGAGCACGTATCGAAGTATTTCGGCGAGAAGGCCGTGCTGAATGATGTAAATTTACAGGTCCGCAAGGGCGAGTTTGTAACCATTTTGGGGCCTTCCGGTTGCGGAAAGACTACCCTGTTGCGTTTGATAGCCGGCTTCCAGACGGCCTCCGAGGGCGTTATCACGATGTCCGGGAAGGAGATTACGCAGACGCCGCCGCATAAACGTCCCGTAAATACGGTATTCCAGAAATATGCTTTATTTCCACATCTGAATGTGTACAATAATATCGCCTTTGGCCTGAAGCTGAAGAAACTTCCTTCCGCCACGATCGAGAAGAAAGTGAAACAGGCGTTGAAAATGGTAGGGTTGACAGACTATGAGGATCGGGATGTCGATTCCCTTTCCGGTGGCCAGCAGCAACGGGTGGCGATCGCTCGCGCTATCGTGAATGAGCCGGAGGTGTTATTGCTGGATGAGCCGTTGGCGGCCTTGGACTTGAAGATGCGCAAGGATATGCAAATGGAATTGAAAGAGATGCATAAGTCCTTAGGCATTACGTTCGTGTACGTGACCCACGACCAAGAGGAAGCGCTGACGCTGAGCGACACGATCGTTGTCATGAGCGAGGGAAAGATCCAGCAAATCGGTACCCCGATCGATATTTATAACGAGCCGGTCAATTCGTTCGTCGCTGATTTCATCGGTGAGAGTAACATCTTGAACGGGACGATGATCAAGGATAGGCAAGTCTCTTTCGCCGGTCATGAGTTCGAGTGCGTGGATGAGGGATTCGGGGAGCAAATGCCGGTAGATGTCGTGTTGCGCCCCGAGGATATTTACATCTTCGAGCCGTCGGAGGCGGCGATGTTGACGGGTACGGTAACCTCCTCCATCTTTAAGGGTGTGCATTATGAGATGATGGTGCAAACCCCGAACGGATACGAGTTCATGGTACAGGATTACCACTGTTTCGAGGCAGGTAGCGAGGTCGGGCTTCTTATCAAGCCTTTCGATATCCATGTAATGAAGAAAGAGCGTATTTGCAATACCTTCGAGGGAAAGCTTATCGACGCTACGCATGTGGAATTCCTAGGCTGTACGTTCGAATGTAAGGAAGTAACCGATATAGAGCCAAATACGCCTGTGAAAGTCGAGATCGATTTTAAAGATGTGATCTTGGAGGATAACGAGGAAGACGGTCGCTTGACCGGAGAAGTAAAATTTATCCTCTACAAAGGCAACCATTATCATCTGACCGTGTTTACAGATTGGGACGAGGACATCTTTGTCGATACCAACGATGTATGGGATGATGGAGATCATGTCGGCATAACGATCGCCCCGGATAAAATTCGAATTATTCATGCTTAAAAAGGGAAGGAAGTGATCAATACGTTTTCTGCATTTTTTATGAGACGAAGGAACTGGACCATTCCTTATGTCCTGTTTTTGGCCATCTTTGTCGTGATACCGCTCCTCTTGATCGTGTATTACGCCTTTACGAATGACGAAGGGATGTTTACCTTCGCCAATTTCCGTAAGTTTATGATCCATCCCGAGGCGATAAACACCTTCGTGTATTCAGTCGGGATCGCTTTGATAACGACCATTCTTTGTCTGCTGCTGGGATATCCGGCCGCTTGGATATTGAGCCAAGCCCGATTTAATACTTCCCGTACGATGGTCGTTTTGTTTATCCTTCCGATGTGGGTCAATATCTTGATCCGTACGTTGGCTACCGTGGCTTTGTTCGATTTCTTGAATTTCCCGCTGGGAGAGGGGGCCTTGATCTTTGGCATGGTGTACAACTTCCTGCCCTTTATGATCTACCCGATTTATAATACGCTCCAGAAAATGGATCACAGCTTGATAGAGGCGGCGCAAGACTTGGGGGCGAATCCGTCGCAGGTATTTATCAAGGCCGTATTCCCACTATCGATGCCGGGAGTGATGAGCGGTATCATGATGGTGTTTATGCCGACCATCTCTACGTTTGCCATCGCCGAATTGTTGACGATGAACAATATCAAGCTCTTCGGTACGACCATACAGGAGAATATCAATAACGGTATGTGGAACTACGGGGCGGCGCTTTCTCTTATCATGTTGTTATTAATCGGAATCACGGGATTGTTCAGCAATGAGAGCAGTGATTCGGCGAATGAGGGAGGGCTTATCTGATGGTGAAATATTTAGCTAAGGGATATCTATGGGCTTTGTTATTATTGCTCTACTCGCCGATCTTGATTATCATGATCTTCTCATTTACGGAGGCGAAAGTACTGGGTAACTGGACCGGGTTCTCCACGAAATTATATAGCTCTCTTTTTGCCGGCAACGTACAACATTCGTTGGTCAGCGCACTTTGGAATACGTTCGCTATCGCCATGATAGCCGCTACGGTATCTACCTTGTTGGGGAGCGTAGCCGCTATCGGGATCTTTAATTTGAAGGCAAGGGCCCGCAATGCCGTGAGTTTTGTCAATAACATCCCGATGTTGAATCCGGATATCATTACCGGTATTTCCTTGTTCCTGTTGTTTGTCAGCTTAGGGATCTCTCAAGGTTTGACGACGGTCGTGCTGGCGCATATCACGTTCTGTACGCCGTATGTGGTATTAAGCGTCATGCCCCGCTTGAAACAAATGAACCAGAATATCTACGAGGCGGCGTTGGATTTGGGGGCGACTCCGTTTCAGGCCTTGCGGAAGGTGATCTTCCCGGAAATCCGTCCGGGTATGATCAGTGGCTTTATCCTTGCCTTCACGCTATCTATCGACGATTTCGCCGTGACCATATTTACGATTGGTAATGAGGGCTTGGAAACCCTTTCCACCTTTATCTACGCGGATGCCCGGAAAGGAGGTTTGACCCCGGAACTGCGTCCCCTCTCAACGATTATATTCGTAACCGTGTTAGTATTGTTGATTGTTATAAATAAACGTGCTGAGAAAGCGAAGCGAGCGTAAATGAAAATGAAGAAATTTATATCGATTCTGTCTGTTTTGGCCCTGCTTATGGGGCTGTTCACTTCTTGCGGGCGCTCGGACGAGGAGAGAAGCAAGATCTTGAAGATTTATAACTGGGGAGATTATATCGACGAGGACGTCCTGACGGATTTCCCGAAATGGTATAAGGAACAGACGGGTGAGGAAGTCCGGATTATCTATCAGGTCTTTGATATCAACGAGATCATGTTGACCAAGATCGAGCGGGGACATGAGGATTTCGACTTGATTTGCCCTTCGGAGTATATCCTTGAGCGCATGCTGCGGAAAAATCTCTTGCTACCGATCGACCGTAATTTCGGGAAGACACCGGATTATATCGACAATGTCTCTCCCTATATCCAAGAGGAACTGAATAAGTTAAGTCAGCCGGGCCGTAAGACTACCGACTACGTGGTTCCTTATATGTGGGGAACCGCCGGCCTGTTGTATAATAAAGCCGATGTCTCGAGGGACGAGGTAATGTCGTGGAAATGCCTTTGGGACCCTCGTTTCAGGAATAAGATCTTGATGAAGGATAGTTATCGTGACGCTTATGGAACCGCTATCATATACGCCCATGCGAGGGAATTGGCGAATGGTACGATCACGGTGGAGCAATTGATGAACGATAGCTCCCCGGAAATGATCGCTATCGCCGAGGAATACTTAAAGAAAATGAAACCGAATATCGCCGGTTGGGAGGCCGATTTCGGTAAGGAGATGATGACGAAAGGAAAGGCGTGGCTGAATTTCACTTGGAGCGGCGACGCGGTCTGGGCCATGGAAGAGGCGAGTGCCGTAGGCGTAGATCTGGGGTATGAGGTTCCTTTGGAGGGTAGTAATATCTGGTACGATGGTTGGGCGATCCCTAAATACGCTCGCAACGTGAAGGCGGCCAGTTATTTTATGGACTATCTATGCCGTCCGGACATCGTCTGCCGTAATATGGAAGTGACCGGATATGTCAGCACCGTGGCCACCCCGGAAATATTGGCGGAAAAGATCGATACGACGCAGACCGAGTTCTCGGACGTAAGTTATTTCTTCGGACCGGGAGCGGAGCGTGTCCAGATAGACCCGGCTCAATATCCGGACCGGAAGGTCGTGGAACGTTGTGCCATGATCCGTGATTTCGGGAACGAGACGGAGGTGGTTCTGGAAATGTGGAGCCGGGTAAAAGGTGACAATCTTAACTCTTGGATTGTTATATTGATATTCGCTGTTTTCGGCTTGTTGTTTGTCTGGGTCGTTTACAAGCGGATCAATCGTTATCAACAGAAAAGACGACATCGTAGACGTCGTAGCTGGTATAAAAAGAAATGATATGGAAGGCATAAAGAACTTGATTATAGACTTGGGCGGTGTGCTTATTAACTTGACTCGCAACCGTTGTATCGAGGCTTTCGAGAATCTGGGCGTGGAGAATATCCGGGAACAGATCACGAATAACTATCAACATAAGGACTTGTTTGAGCGATTAGAGTTGGGAACGATTTCGGTGGAACAGTTTCGCGATGATATTCGTGCCTTATCGGGAAAGCCCCTGACGGACGAACAAATCGACACGGCATGGATCGCCATGTTGGGAGACGTCCCGGAAAATAAGTTGCGTCTGCTATTGGAGCTTCGTGAACGCTATAATACGATGCTTCTGAGCAATACGAACGAGCTTCATTGGAAATGGTCCGAAGATACCTATTTCTCTTATCAAGGTCTTTGTGCCCAAGATTTCTTCCATAAGATTTACCTCTCTTACGAATTGCATATGCTGAAGCCGAACGCGGATATTTTTGAGTACGTACTGAAGGACTCGAATCTTTTAGCCGAGGAGACTATGCTGATTGATGACGCTTCCGTGAATTGCCGGGCGGCTGAATTATTGGGAATGAAGTCCTATATGCCGCAGCAAAGGGAGGATTGGTCGCATCTATTCAAATGAAGGCCGGTCATTGTTTGGTCCCGGCCTAAATGTCTTTAACCTTTAGGATATTATACGAGGTACCAAGATCATACACATCATTCCCGTCTACTTTCTTGATGTACTTTACGACACGGATGGTGACGGGAAGGATGATAACCTCGTACAAGGATTTAAGTACCGCCTGCGTCCCGATCATGATAAGCAATTCTCCGGCCGGGATCAATCCGGCGAAGGCGATCGGGAAAAAGATCAGGGAATCGGCGCTCTCACCGATAAGGGTAGATACGATCGCTCGTAACGAGAAATTCTTTCCGTTGGAGGCGATTTTCATTTTGCTCATCACATAGGCGTTCAGGAAAGAACCGGCCAAAAACGCTATCAAGCTGGCGACCGCTATACGTGGGGCCATCCCGAAGACGAAATTGAAACCTTCCTCCCCCTCCCAGAAAGGGGCGGCCGGTAATAATACCGCCAATTGCGCGAAAGCGATCACCAGAAAATTAGAGGCGAAGCCACTCCAGATAATTAGCCGTGCCTTCTTGAATCCCCACACTTCCGCTATACAATCATTGATGATATACGAGATCGGGAATACGATCAAACCTGCGGTAGCCGTTATACCGCCTACTTGCACTACTTTTGTCTCTAAAAGATTGGACGCTACAAGGCATATATTAAAAAGTATACCTAGCAGCATGAAAGGTACTGTAACTGTTTTTTGCATGTCTTCTTGTTTTTAACGAGGTTTATCAAGCACTCGGGACGCGAAGGTACGAAAATTCTTATTAAAAACGATGGGTATAGCAGATACCGATCGCATGGCGGTAATTCACGGGATCGTCTACATTAAATATATGGTAGCGATAATAGAGTTGGAGGTTATTGTTCGGGTTTAGTTGGTAATTACTTCCTGTGGAGAAACGGATCTTATCGGACCGCATCTTATTTCGCGTATCATTGAAGACCTCGGTGTAGGCAAAAGGACAGAAACCACTCTTGCCGATCTTATAGGAGAGGGTCAGCATCGAACGCAGATAATTCTTGGGATGTTCGGCGTGAACCTTATAGGTACTTTGAAAACGTTCCCGGACAGAGAGGGTAAAACGTCCGGCCGAATAAGTCCCCGTAGCATAGAGATAATATCGGTTTCGCAACTCGTCGGATGCCTTGTATCGTGCTAGAGACATATATCCGCTTCCTGCCAGAAGATATTTATTAAACTTGTAGTTTACCTCAACGGTGGTGAGGAACCATTCCGCTTCCTTAAAGTCATCTCTCGGACGGATGTCCTCTTCTACAAGAAAGGATAAATGTTTATAGATTTTTCCGCATAGGCTCGCCTTGAAATACACACCTGCGCCTTCCATTCCGTATAGGGATGAAGTGCATCCTATTATAAAGAATAGGATCAGATAAATAGATCGTTTTGTATATGATGTGTTTTTCATGTAGAGTGACTTCCGTATGCAAAAGTAGTGTTTTTGGATGTAATACCAACGCCTCAGGATATTATATCCGATTTTTCTTATATTTGTCTCCTATTAACTATCAAATTCGAATACATGGAAAACATATCAAGAAGAACGGCTATCAAGACATTTTTAGCTGGAGGCGTGGCTTTGGCGACTACAGGTATCGAGGCGGCAGCCGCCGCGAAAAAGAAAACAGACGTGAAGGAACCCTTGAAAGGAAATGTCCGCCATTCCGTAAGTAAATGGTGTTTCGGCGATTATAAGCTGGACGAGTTCTGTGAGATCTGCAAGCATATAGGGATTGAATCCGTTGAGTTGCTGGACCCGGTAGATTGGCCGATCGTACAAAAACATGGCCTGACGGTGGCGATGGCGCAAGGGGCCGGGCTTGGAATAGATCGAGGTTTCAATGATCCGGCCTTGCATGACGAGTTGGTCGCCAGTTATGAGAAGGTGATCCCGATGGTGGCGGACGCAGGATTGACAAACTTGATTTGCTTCTCCGGCAGACGTAATGGCGTAACGGACTTGCAAGGCTGGGAGAACTGCGAGAAGGGGTTGAAGCGCCTTATCCCGTTAGCGGAGAAACATAAGGTCGTCTTGACTATGGAGCTTTTGAACAGTGTCGGCCATAAGGATTATCTGTGCGATCATACGGTTTGGGGGGCGGAGCTTTGTCGCCGTATCGGTTCCCCTAATTTTAAGTTACTATATGATATTTATCATATGCAGATCATGGAGGGGAATATCATCGAGAATATCCGGAAATATAATCAATACTTCTCCCATGTCCATACCGGAGGTAGCCCGGGACGTGCGGAAATCGACGAGACGCAGGAACTTTATTATCCGGCTATCATCAAGGCTCTTATGGAGACAGGCTATAAAGGCTTCGTTGGGCAGGAGTTCGTCCCCGCCCAAGAAGACAAGATCGCTTCCTTGGAGAAGTGTATCCGTATCTGTGATGTATAGGGCTATTTAGTAATAACTTACAGTGCCAAGCCCGTGCCGTTATAGTGGCACGGCTGTGCCACCAGCGTGGCATCGTTGTGCCATCGCTATGGCATCATCGTGCCATCGCCGTGGCATTATCGTGCCATAAGGGTGGCACGACTATAATACTAGAATGACAAAGACCTTGAATTTATTTTCTCCAGCCATGTTACGTTTTCTTTTCTCGATTGTCATTAAGATAGAATGGAACAAGAACAGTTTAAAAAAGAGATATTGCCTTTGCGGGAGAAACTATTCCTTTACGCGAGAAGGCTGCTGGATAACCCGGAGGATGCCGAGGATATCATGCAGGAAGTCTTTTTGAAACTATGGTATATGCGTGGCGAGTTAGACTATTATAATAATGTAATGGCCTTGTCCGTACAAATCACAAAGCACCTTTGCCTGAATCGGATGAAAGTTCGTGAACGCACGGAAGGTGAGGCGGGCGAACAATTCTTTATCTGCGATGCCTCCACGCCTTATACCCAGCTGGAACAAAAAGATAGTTTGGAGCATGTAATGCGGCTTATCAATAAACTACCGGGACTTCAACAGACCATTCTTCGCATGAAACACGTGGATGGTTTCGAGGTGGAGGAAATCGCCGGGTTGACCGGAAGTACCCCCGAGGCGGTACGTATGAATCTTTCCCGTGCCCGTAAACGGGTGAGAGAGCAATTCTTTAAAATGCAGACGTTATGAAAACAGAGGAATACAAGTCTATAGAGGATTTATTAGACCGCTTCTTCGAGGGCCAGACCTCGAACGAGGAGGAGCAAGTGTTGTATGAGTTCTTCGCCCGTCCGGATATTCCCGCCCATCTGGAACGTTATCGGGAGGTATTCGGATACTTCGAGAGTGGCATTGCCTTGGATTTTAGCGAGACTCCGGAATTGAGGCTACCCGCTAAGGAAATTTCTTATAAACGAAAAATAGGATGGACAATCGTTATTTGCGTGGCAGCTTCTCTTTTATTGTTTTTGGTGAATACGGTCTTTATGAATCAAAATGCTTCTTTTAATCCTTATGAGGGAAGCTATATCGTGCGCAATGGTGTCGTAATGACAGATATAAAGAAGATACAACCCGAATTGGAGGTCATATCCCGAGCGGCGGAAGCGATGGAGAAGAATGCGGATCAGCTCTTAAGAAATGCGGATGAAATAGCTTATTTGCCGGAAAGGATGAATAAGCGATTCGAGAAGAAACGGGAGACTCTACTGAGGAATATTCCGGATACTCAGGTACGTAAGGAGGTTTATAAGATGTTGGAATTGGATAAATAGTAAATTAACTAATAAACAAAAGAAGTTATGAAAGCAAGTAAATGTTTTTGGGTGGCATTATGCCTTTTGGTGGGAAGTTTCAGTACAGAGTTATGGGCACAGAAGAATTTGGAGGCTGTCGTGCAGAAATGTAAAGCGGATAAGACGATCGATAAAAGCGTAGTAACGAATAAAGATCCGAAAACTAAAAAGGTATATAAGATAGTCTCTTCTTTCGTCGTAGAGGGCCACGCCGCATTACAACAAGAAATTAAATCCGCTTTTGAGCGGGACAAGGAAGAGGCTTATCAAGTGATCGAGAATGAGAACGATGGGGTGGTTAGTTGGTTTATCCGTTTCTCGAAGGGTAAAAATACAGTTTCTTATTCTATAAATGTTGATAAGGAAGAGCTTTTCTTGACAGTCATTGAGAATTTCGACATGCCGGAGGAAAAAGATATAGAGATAAGATCAAGTAGTGACATGTAGGTTTTACTATGTAGATAAGTCAACAATAGCACCTCTCATCTGTGAAGCTGGGAGGTGTTTTTTTATGTCGAGATATTGGATAGTAGTGTCTAAATTTTGTACACCACTGTCAAATAATTGGACAGTCTGTTTTGGAAAGTAAAATAGTACTTGTTTGAGAATTAAATATTTAGTTAGTTTGGCACACTATTTGAATTAGATATGGTAAATTAAATAGTTAGATAACAATTAAAACAAATACAGTCATGATTAAGATCGAAGGTTTAAGTAAGTTTTTCCGTACGGAAGAGGTTGAGACAATTGCGTTGAATAAGGTTTCTTTGGAGGTAAAAGATGGCGAGTTCGTCGCTGTCATGGGACCTTCCGGCTGCGGTAAGTCTACGTTGTTGAATATTCTGGGTTTGCTGGATAACCCTTCCGAGGGAAATTATTACTTGGGCGACCAAGAGGTAGGACACTTGAAAGAGAAAGAGCGTACGCAGGTCCGTAAGGGAAACATCGGTTTCGTGTTCCAGAGCTTCAACTTGATAGACGAGTTGAACGTTTTTGAGAACGTGGAGCTGCCGTTGACTTATCTAAAGATCAAGGCGTCGGAGCGTAAGCAGATGGTAACGGATATCTTGAAGCGGATGAATATCAGCCACCGTGCGGCTCACTTCCCTCAGCAACTCTCCGGAGGTCAGCAGCAGCGTGTGGCGATCGCTCGTGCGGTAGTTTCCAACCCGAAGATAATCTTGGCCGATGAGCCAACGGGTAACTTGGATTCCAAGAACGGTGCCGAGGTTATGCAGCTGCTCACCGAGCTGAATAAGGAGGGAACGACAATCGTAATGGTGACGCACTCCAAGCACGACGCGGGTTTCGCCCACCGTGTGATCAATTTATTCGACGGTAGCGTTGTTTCTTCCGTTAGTGAATTTATTTAGTCAACATGACATAAACACATACACACAAGAGTTTTTTATAAGCTAATTGGCCTGTGAAGGTCGGTTAGCTTTCAATTTAACTTAAATACAAATCGATGAGACAGCTATATTATACAATCCGTTATTTACTTCGAGGCCGAGGGGGAAATGTGATCAAGGTTCTGTCCTTGACACTAGGACTTGGAGTGGGATTGATCCTGTTCGCTAGGGTCGCTTTTGAATTGAGCTTCGATACATTCTTTGACCAAGTGGAAGATTTGTATAGCGTGCATGTGCGATACAATGATGATAAAACGGGAGAGGAAGATGGGTCTCGTATCCTATTTGCCCCGATCCCGGAGGCTTTGCGGCAAGAGTTCCCCGAGATACAGTACGCGACGGTTTGCCGGAGAAGGTACGGGGCCGTATTGTATCATGGTGAGGATCGGTTCAAGCCCCGTTTGATGATGGCGGATTCCCTCTTTTTCCGTACGATGGGAATCAAGGTGCTAAGAGGGGATGACCGTTTGTTAGGAATCGAAGATCAAGTTTTCTTATCGGAAAAAATGGCTGAACGTATATTTGGCAAGGAAGATCCGATCGGGAAACAACTGCTGTACGGAAAAAACTATCCTTATACGGTGGCCGGGATATTCCGTGACATACCGGAAAATAGTCATTTACGTTTTGATGCTGTCGCTTCTTTCATTAATATGAAAACCCAGTTCGGTGCCTATGCCGGTTGGGGTGCCGACGATAGTTATCTGGGCTATATCCGCCTGAAACCGGGTGTGTTCCCGGAACAAATCAATCAGAAAATACCGGCTTTATTGCCTAAATATATAGATGTAGAAAGAGAGAGGAAACAAGGTTTTGATATGGAGCTTTATATCAAGCCGGTCTCGGAGATATATACGCAAAGTACCGAGGTGAAGCGGATGGTGGTGATCATGAGCGTACTGGCTTTCGCTTTGTTATTCGTGGCGGCGATGAATTATATCTTGAACTCGGTATCTTCTCTGCCGATCCGGGCGAGATCCGTAGGAGTACACAAATGTAATGGAGCTTCCAGCGAGGACATTTTCAATATGTTCTTGTTTGAGACGGCGGCTTTATTTGTAGTGGCTCTTGTATGTATGGCATTGCTTTTATTCGCTTTCCGGGAATATGTAGCGGATATGGCGGCTGTTCCTACTTTGGGCACTTTATTGAATGCGCAGACTATATGGCTTCCTGCGATCATGATCTTGGCTATATTCATTTTGTCCGCCTTGCTACCGGCCCGTTTGTTCAGCGTTATCCCGGTTACCCAAGTATTCCGGGTATCTACTTCGGGTAAGCAGGGATGGAAGCGGAGTTTGCTCTTTATCCAGTTTGGGGGAATTGCGTTTGTCATTACATTATTGGTGATCGTGTTATTGCAATATGATCGGCTAATGAATAATGATTTAGGATATGATCCGGAAAATATAGTGTATGCCCCCTTGAATAATATGGATGATCAGAAAGCGGCCAAACTTACCGCCGAGTTCAAGAAGTTACCTTATGTCACGGCTACGGGGCTTTCGTCAATGGATATTCTAAGTGGTTATGGTGGTTTCCCTATTCTGGATAATGAGAAAAACTGGCTGTTCACGGCCCGACAGGTAAACTATGATGCCGATTATCTCTCTCTGATGAAAATCCCCTTGCTTGAGGGGCAACCACTAAAAGGTGACGGGGATATTTTAGTGAATGAGTCATTTGTGAGTAAACGTGGGTGGACGGATGCTGCGATCGGTAAATATATTTATGATGATGAGGGTAATTTAAAAGGAAAAATAGTGGGTGTAACCCGTGATTTCATGGTGAATTCCTTCTTCACTCCCCAGTTACCGGTCATCATGTTTGGTAGTGACCGGATGAGTTATTGTAACTTTACGGTTCGTGTCTCCGAGCTAACTCCGGAATATTTACGGGAAATGAATGATAAGATCGCGGAACTATTTCCGAATGAGGATGTCGGTTTTACGGTGCTGAAAACGATCATAGAGTCTCAGTATGAGGGAACCCGTCATTTCCGTGACGGCGTCTTTGTTGCCTCGATCGCTATCTTGCTGATCACCTTAATGGGATTATTAGGGTATATTACGGACGAGATGCACCGTAGGAGCAAGGAGATAGCGATTCGCAAGGTGAATGGAGCGACGGCCCCGAATATTTTACGTCTTTTATCTAAGGATGTTTTGATCACGGCTTTCCCGGCTATCCTTTTGGGAGTGATAGCCTCACGAGTCGTGGGAGAGAGCTGGTTGAGGCAATTCGCGGATAAGATACCGCTGACTGTTTTTATTTTCATATCTACGGCTCTACTGGTTCTAGCGATCATTTGGGGATGCGTGATCCTGAAATCTTGGAATATCGCCAATGAGAATCCGGTCCGTAGCATTAAGAACGAATAATATAACAGGTAATATAAAATTACGTATGAAAACTATTTTGAGGAATCTCTTGAGTGTATTGTGCCGTTTCAAGATGGCGACACTTTTAAATGTATTAGGACTATCTGTGGCTTTTTCTGCTTTCATCTTGATTATGATGCAAGTCGAGTATGATCAGAATTTTGACCGAGGATATACGGATACGGAATCTATATTTCGGGTAGAAGCTATGTTTGAGGATGGTGGGCAGGCAGTTATTTGCCGTCCGCTGGCCGATGCTTTTATCCAATCCTCGCCTCATATCGTAGCTGGGACCTTGGCGAATCCTTGGGGAGGGGACTTGTTTTTCTCTGTAGAAGAGAATGGTGTACGGAATACTTTTAAGGAACAATGTATAAATGTTTATCCTGAATTCACGAAGGTATTTGACTTTAAATTTCAGGAAGGAAATCCGGAGGCGTTACAGGAGCCAAACGTTGTTTTGTTGCCGCAGAGCATGGCTCAGAAGTTTTTTGGGAATCAATCGGCTGTAGGCAAGCAATTGAAGTTTGAGAATGGAGATCATCTAACGGTAGGTGGAGTGTATAAGGATTATCCACGGAATTCATCTGTACGGAATTGTATTTATCAAAAGATGGACCCGAAGGAAAACGCCCAAAGCTGGGGAAACTGGAATTATATTTTCTATATCCGTTTGGACAATCCGAAGAATGTCGAGGGGTTATTTGAAAATTTCAAGGCACATTTTGATCCAGCTCTAATAAAGGATAATAGTTTCTCATGGGGGGGATCTGGAATGACTTTCCGTATTAATCCGTTGCCTGATGTTCATTATACGACTGATGTAAAATATGACCAGACCCCGAAAGCCAGCAGGCAAACTTTGATGATATTATTTGCCATAGCTATCGTGATCGTGATAATCGCCGGAATTAATTTCACGAATTTCAGTACGGCACTTACCCCGATGCGTATTAAGAGTATTAATACACAAAAAGTATTAGGGGGAAAAGAATCTGTGATCCGTTTTGCTTTGATTTTAGAAGCGGTGTTAATAAGTATAATCTCTTATTTGTTAGGACTGCTATTAGTTTATATCGCGGGGAAGACGGAAATAGCCTCATTGATAAATGCCGATATTTCGTTATCAATGCATATCGGATTGGTTTTGGCTACAGCTTTTATCTCAATAGCTACCGGGCTTCTTGCCGGTATATATCCAGCATATTATATGACTTCTTTCCCACCGGCTTTAGTGTTGAAAGGTAGTTTTGGCTTGTCTCCGAAGGGATGTCAATTACGAAATGCATTGATAGGAGTGCAGTATGTAGCTTCTTTCGGATTAATTATTGGTGCTACATTCATGTATTTGCAGAATTATTATATGCAAAATACCCCTCTCGGTTATGATAAGGATGAGATAATTATTACGAATATGAATAACAATATCCGGAAAAGTCGGGATGCCTTCGCCAGCCAAGTGAAATCTTTCTCCGGTATCGAAGAGGTTACATATGCGGAGATGCTCCTTTCTAGTCAGGACCAATACATGGGATGGGGACGTAAATACCGGGATAAGGATATACAATTCCAATGTCTACCGGTTGAACCTTCTTTTTTGAAGGTGATGAATGTGAAAATATCGGAAGGTCGTGATTTCCGGGAGGAAGATAAGGCGAAACGTTATGGCACGTTTGTCTTTAACGAACGTGCCCGGACAGAATATGGGCTGGAGATAGGATCTTTAATAGATAGTATGGAGATTGTCGGTTTTATGCCGGATGTTAAATTCGCCTCTTTCCGTACGGAGGTAACGCCTATGGCCTTTTTTGTATGGGGTACTAATAATTGGGGAAACCAACCTAATTACGCTTATATAAAGGTAAAAGCCGGCTCTGACTTACGGGGGGCTATGCAACATGTCAAGACTACGCTTCAATCATTTGATCCGGAATACCCGTTTAATGTCCGTTTCTTCGATGAGGTATTGAACGGACTTTATGAGAAAGAGAGAAGCCTCAGTTCATTGATTACCTTATTTAGTTTAATCGCGATCTTTATCTCGGTGGTAGGGGTATTCGGTTTGGTCGTATTCGATAGTGAGTACCGGAAGAAAGAGATCGGTATCCGTAAGGTATTAGGCTCTACTACCGAGGAGATTATCGTGATGTTTAACAAAACATACATACGAATCTTATGTGTTTGTTTTGTTTTGGGGGCGCCGATCGCCGGTTACGTGGTACATCGATGGCTTGAGAATTTCGCTTATAAGACTCCTATGTATTGGTGGGTGTATTTGATCGCTTTTGCTATCATAGCGGTTATCACGATATTGACTGTCACTTTCCAGAACTGGCGTGCGGCGAATGAGAATCCAGTACATAGTATTAAGAATGAATAGAAGATTTTTGTAGAATCATATTGCTGCTTTCATAGAAAAGTATGTGTCCAATAATTGTACAATGGTGTCCAATTATTGGACACTTCTGTTTTATGAATTGAGAATTAATTTATTGAATATTAGTTTGATGTGTAGTTTGGCACGTTATTTGAATATTATTAGATGGATTTGAGTATAATAAATTAAAACAAATACAGCCATGATTAAGATCGAAGGTTTAAGTAAGTTTTTCCGTACGGAAGAGGTTGAGACAATTGCGTTGAACAAGGTTTCTTTGAATATCTTGAAACGAATGAATATCAGCCATCTTATTTAAGGAATACTCTTTTTGGGTCGATTTTAGTATCAATAAAATAGAGTAAGTTATGAAAACAATCATACGCAATTTCATCAATGTATTAATACGTTTCAAGGTAGCTACCTTTTTGAATGTAGCGGGATTAGCGGTCGCTTTCGCCGCTTTTATCGTGATTTTGATACAGATTAATTTTGAGCGGACTTTTGACCGTTGCCATCCTACGTCCGGGCGGATTTTTAGGGTGGACTTGACCATTCCGGGTACTTTCGGGACAATATTACCCCGTGCCTTTGTGGAGGCTGTCATCCAATCTTCCCCGCATATAGAGGCGGGTACATTGTTGACTCCTTCTTTTGGCTAGAATGGTGTTTATCTCTCGGTGGATAGAAACGGGCAACCGTTTGGGTTTAAGGAAATCGTGACAACCTGCCACGCTAGTTTACCGAAGATATTCGCGTTCCCGATCGTGGAAGGCGATATCGATTGCTTGAAAGATCCCGAGAAAGTAATGGTACCCCGAAGCTTGGCTGACAAGTTGTTTGGGGAAGATATCTCTGCGGTTGGTAAGACGTTGCGAGCGGAAGAAAATATCTGGACTAAATCGGCTAAGCTCTTTACGATTGGCGCGGTTTATAAGGATTTCCCGGAGAACACGCAGCTTCGGAACGTGGTCTATACGGCGATCGATCCGGATTATAATATCAATAATTTTAGCTCAAGTAACTGGGTTTGTTATTTATTGCTTGATAATCCTGCCATGGCAGATGAGGTTGCCGATAATTTCAACCGTCATTTTGATTTCAAGAAGATTTACCATGAAGGAGAACAGATCCGGCTCGTTCCGCTGACTGATATTTATTATATGAATGAGACGCAAGACGGTGGTACATTCCGGAGCGGAAACAAGGAAGTCACGGCCTTATTGTTCGGTATAGCTCTTCTGATCGTCATTGTCGCGGCTATTAACTTCACGAACTTTAGCACTTCTCTGACTCCGTTGCGAATCAAAAGTATCAATACGCAGAAGGTATTGGGTAGTTCGGATACTTTGTTGCGCAGATCTTTATTGATAGAGGCAGCCCTTATTAGTTTTATAGCATGGCTGGTAAGTCTCGTTATCGTTTGGGGATTGGATTGGGCGGAAGCGCTACCTTTTATCGAGGCCGATTTGAGTTTGGTCTCAAATCTTCCGATCGTTTTCTTGTGTGGCATCGTAGCGTTGGTTATCGGTTGGCTGGCGGGTATTTATCCTGCTTATTATATAACTTCTTTTCCTCCGGCCTTGGTGCTGAAGGGCAGCTTCGGGTTATCTCCTTCCGGGCGTAAGTTACGTACGACATTGATTTGTGTCCAGTTCGTTGTTTCGATCGTGTTGATTATCGGGGCTTGCTTTGTGCAAATCCAGAATAGTTATATGCGGAATTTCTCTTTAGGATTCGATAAAGACCAGGTAGCTATCGTGGAGCTGAATGAGACAATGTACGATAAGCATCACGATACATATGTGAATCGCTTGAAAGAGAATCCGGGGATCGAGGATGTAGCTTTCGCTATGGAGAAAGTGGGCTCTAAGGACGGGTATAACACGAATGGCGGTAGTTATAAGGGTAAGGACTTTCAGTATTTCATAATTATAGCATCTTCCAATTTCTTGCGGGTGATGGGGATTCCGGTTATAGAAGGGAGAGATTTCTCAAAGGCGGACGAACTTTCGGATCATACGTCTTATATATTCAATCGTACGGCGATGGAGGGGTTGGATATGCAAGTGGGTGACGCGTTCGATAGCTATTCTCCCGGTCATCTTATCGGTTTCTCCGACGATGTGAAATTCACCTCGCTTCGTGGTGGAGAGGATAATATCGCTTTCTTGGTCGGAAACTTTGGTTATTCTTTGCCAATCTCTTATATCCGCTTGAAAGCCGGATCGGACATTCATGCCGTAGTAGGTCACATTCAGGAGACGATGAGAGAATTAGATCCTTCCTATCCGTTTAATATCGAATTCTATGATGAGATCTTTAATCATCTTTACCAGAAAGAGGAGAATCTACGCGATCTGGTTACGGTTTTTAGTTTACTGGCGATTATTATCTCTTTGGTCGGAGTATTTGGCTTAGTGGTGTTCGAGACTCAATACCGCCGTAAGGAAATAGGTATCCGCAAGGTACATGGAGCTACGGTAGGAGAGATCCTGCTGATGTTTAATAAGGCCTATCTGAGGATTGTAGGTATTTGCTTCGTGATAGCGGCGCCGGTCGCTTGGCAGGGCGTGAAGATGTGGCTCGAGGGTTTCGCTTATAAGACTCCGCTTCATTGGTGGGTATTCTTAATCGCCTTATTGATCGTAACCGTAATCACGTTATTGACCGTAAGCTTCCAGAACTGGAAAGCGGCGAACGAGAACCCGGTAAATAGTATCAAGAGCGAGTAATCCACCATCCCATCTTCCACGCCAGTAGCAAGATCAGTAGGGAAAGGACCAAGCAGGCTAATAGCAACCAAACTCCCAATCCGTTGACGAAAAGGATGGGGACGAAGGTGATCAATAAGATCTCTATGGGAGCTATAGGCAGGTAAGCCATCGCGTAATCATCCATCGCTTTGCTGGAAAGTTTCGGATCGACGATCCGCAGCAAGGCGATGCCCATGGCCATCGTGCCGGTCCACCATCCCCAAGCGAAAATCATGCGCTCGAACCAAAAGGTCTTGGCTAATCTTCTTCCTAAGAAGAATGTTATGCACCAGACGATCGCCACGCCCGCTATGATGAGTACGATAAGCGGCAAGGCATATTTTACGATCACCCCTAGCTTGATAGACGCTACACCGCAAGCTACCAACATATCCGTGAAGGAACTGCTCAGCCTCTGGGTCGTCTGCGGGCAGATATATCTGGATATGGTTGTCGCATCGAAGAATTTCTTTAATACTAATCCAATGATAAAGGCACAACTGAAAACAGGTAACTCCAATACCGGATAATACACCTTTACGGTTTGGCTAACCATATATCCCAAAAAAGCCACGACAAACACCAAGGCCACATGGAAAGTCAGCGTATCGATGGATATGGAGGAAGTCGTAGCCTCTCCGATGGAATCCCGCTTATCCTCCGGCAGCAACCCGCTTCTCAACTCATCCGGGAGATCGTCGAAATCCGAGATAAAAGCGGTTTGTTTATGCTTGGCCGCCCATTTGACCATCAGTAAACCTCCGATGATCGAGCAAATAACCCCCACGGTAGCGGTTGTCATGCCTAAACTGCGAGCCTCGTCCCAGCCCAATCCCTCGAACGCAGACCCGATAGCAGCGGCCGTGCCGTGTCCGCCATAAAAGCCTGTCGGCAACATAATGCCGAAAGCGTCATTCAGGTCCGGCCAGATCAGTTTGATCACGTACAATCCGAAAAGGCCTACCAATGCCCATTGCAATAACATACCCACCTGAGCGTACGCCCACATCGGCCCGACTCGTTTCGCTACTTCTTTCATGGAGACGTTCGGGGAAGATAAAGGCAACGCGCCGAACACCAAGGCGATAAGGATAGCCGCATAAGTACCTAAGTCATTGGAAAGCGGAATCCACCCCAGTCCATTAGGTCCGAACGCCAGTCCTAGCAAGCCTGCGATCAAGCTGGGTGGGATGAATAATTGTTGTATCAGTTTTACCTTGACTCGTATGAATTTGCCAACCAATAGAAGTATCGAAATGAATCCAAGATCCGTAAAGAGAGTCCAAGGGGTGAACTGTGTTAGGTCTATCATAGTAACTACTTACTTTATGTTCGTTTAAATATCTATTGTACAAATATATTTTATTCTCATGAGAAATACTAGAAATCCAAACGAATTCTATATCTCCATCTCCTTTTTACGATAAACGGAAGGAGAGCAACCCATAACTTTCGTAAACGTACGCGAGAAGTAGGCGGCATCCTCGAATCCCAGATGCGTGGCGATCTCATTCAACTTCATATTCGTTAGCTCGATATATTCACAAGCCTTCTGTATTTTCAAGCGTATGAAGTAATTCATGGGCGAGACCCCGGTCTCGCCAAAGAAGAGAGCCGAGAAGTGAGAAGGGGAATATTTGAAATAAGACGCTAATTCCTTCAAGGTAAGATTCTGCTGGATGTTCTCACGCATATAATGAATAACCCGTGCCGTGAATGGATATTCTTTTTGCGAGGGAATCATGATATGGCGGAATTGCTCCAGATAGATGAAAGAGGCCAGAAAATTGTAAAGGCACATGGAGGAATAAATCATATATTCTTTAATATATCCCATGGAGAAACTGCTATATATCTCCTCAAACAGCCGTAACCGATCTTGTAAACGGGAATATTCATTCGGCGAAATAGTGACCGGAACCGGATGCGACGGCAGGAATTGATCGCGAAGCTTCCCTTGGAAGTGTAACCAGTAAATAGTCCATGGATCTCCCTCGTCTGCCCCGAATGAGTAGGGGATACCGGGAGGGATGATGATATATTGGTATTTCTCCACGGTATATTGTTTACCGAGGATACGATACCATCCTTTTCCCTCCGTACAATAAATAAGCATGGCGTAGTCACAGCCATGTTCTTTTTGGAGAAAATGATATTTAACACGTGGGAAGAAACCGATCTTGCGTACATATAAATTATTGATGAGCGGTTCCCTCCGGTAGCTTGCCAATAGTTCCTCGGGTAAAGAAACGAGCCGTTCTCCCTTAAATCCTTCTTTTATCTTGACCATGATCTATAAATCATAAGATTGTACAAGTAAATCGGAACAAATGTAGTATTCCTTTCTGGATTATTGAAATAATTTTGCCGACATAAATCATAACATAATGCCATGAATAAAATTCTAGTTGTAGTTTCTTTTGTATTTGTATCTTTTTTGTCTTGTACGGGATTAACCGATAGACAGCGATTGGCCAATCAGATATTGTCTGATACGAATTTGTTGAAGGTCGATAGTATGGCTCGTGCTACCATCCGCAATGGTTTTAACGCGGGCAGCGGTTATTCCCAGATATGGGCTCGTGATATGAATACGTTTATAGAGATCGCTTGCGAGGAGAGTGATCCACACGAACTGCGGGAAGCTATCTTATTGTTTTTCGCTCTTCAACAGCCGAATGATGAGATGATCGATGGTTATGTGCTGAAAGAAGATTTTACATGGTATGATGATACGCCTTATTATTCGAATGCCGCCCCGAAACATGTCGCTTTTAAGAATACGGTAGAGACGGACCAAGAGTCTTCCTTGATTCAGATCGTAGGTAAATACATTCGTAAGACGGGTGACCGGGGTATTCTGGATGAGGTGGTGGCCGGAAAGACCGTCTTGGAGCGAATGAACTTGATGGTAGATTACTTGATGCGAGAACGATATAATAAGGAATATGGATTGCTATACGGGGCGATGACGGCGGACTGGGGAGACGTGCAGCCGAACGATGATTTCGGATGTGACATGAATGAGCTATCCGATCCGGCCATTGACGTATATGATAACGCTATGTTTCTTATCGCTTTAGATTATTTATTGGAGATGGCTCCCGATTCCCCGCAAGCTCCCCGTTGGAGAAGTTTACGGGAGGGAATCGCCAAGAACGTACGGACTCATTTATGGGACGAGAAGCGCCAGAAGTTCATTCCTCATATTTATCCGGAGAAATCTCCGATTCCGGAAGGTTTTGATGAACTTGCCATTCATTATCATGGTGGGACGGCTATCGCTATAGAGGCCGGCTTGTTGTCGGAAGATGAGATACGTACCGTAAATGCCCAGATGCTTGAGAATGTTCGCCTGTCGGGTATGCCAAGCATTGGTCTTACCTTATATCCCGTGTATCCGGATGGTTTTTTCCATGGAGGAATGTCAAAGGCTTATCTGTATCAGAATGGCGGGGATTGGACTTGGTTTGGCGGTCGGATGATCCAGCAGCTTGTCGTTAATGGAATGGTTGAGGAGGCTTATGCGGAGATTCATCCGATGATCGAGCGTGTGATCCAAAATGACGGATTCTACGAATGGTATGGCAAAGGCGGTGTCCCCAGTGGCTCTGGTAATTTCAAGGGGTCGGCCGGAGTGCTATCTAAGGCGATTGAATTATTAAGGGATTGGGCAGAGAAAAATAAGAGTTAAATACAAGCGTGCAATATTAAATATCAAAAGAGATGAGAAAAAGTAATTATGATAAAATGCCGGCCACCGTTGTAGACGGTACCTTGTGGAAAGGCTGGGAATCGATACGGAAGCGATTGGCGGAGGTCCATGCGGAAACGAATGGATCACAAGTTTGGGTGGTGGAATGCTACCAAGGGGTTCATCACGAGGAGTTGATGCGTGAACTGCAAGCGCTCGCGCCCGATCGTTTTATCAATACGCGAGATTTATTTAAATCGGCAGAAGATATAGAGGCGATGACCTATCCTTATCTGACGGATGACCGGTTGTTTGGCCGCCGGGCTCATTTCTCTTATACGTATTTCTTGGATGAGGAGAAGGTGAACGCCTGCCGGGAGTCCTTGCGTGATGGAAAAGGCTGGACAATCGTTTATGGCCACGCCGCCGCCGAGATCGTTCCCGCTCCGGACAAATTGATCTACGCGGATATGGCTCGTTGGGAGATCCAGATGCGTTCCCGTAGAAAAGAGGTGAACGGGCTAGGTGTGGAAAACCGGGAGGAAGCCCCGTCGTACCATTATAAGCGAGGATATTTTATTGATTGGATTGTTTGCGATAATCTGAAGAAGAAAGTCCTTCCCAAGGTCGATTATTGGTTGGATACCCATATCGTCGGAACACCTAAGATGATTTCCGGGGAGATCTTGAAAGAAGGGTTGGAGAAAACGGCGCATACTCCGTTCCGGGTAGTACCTTTCTTCGATCCGGCTCCTTGGGGCGGCCAATGGATGAAAGAGGTCTGTGATCTGGATAAAAAGCAAGATAACTTCGGCTGGTGTTTTGATTGCGTGCCCGAGGAAAATAGTTTATACCTGAAAGTTGCCGGAGAGCTGTTTGAGATCCCTTCCAATGACTTGGTATTCTATAAGACGAGAGACTTGCTGGGCGGGCCGGTCGAGGCTCGTTTCGGACAAGATTTCCCGATCCGTTTCGACTTCTTGGATACGATGGGAGGAGGAAACCTAAGTTTGCAAGTGCATCCGGTCACCCAATATATCCGGGATACGTTCGGGATTTATTATACGCAGGACGAGAGCTACTACCTGCTGGATGCCGAGGAGGACGCTACCGTTTATCTGGGATTGAAAACCGGTGTCAACCCGGACGAGATGATCGCTGCCCTAAACGAGTCCCAACAGACCGGAAAGCCTTTCGATACGGAGAAATATGTCAACAAATGGCCTGCCAAACGCCATGATCATTATCTGATCCCCGCCGGAACGGTCCATTGTTCGGGAGCCGGTGCCATGGTGCTGGAGATTAGCGCTACCCCAAGTATCTTTACCTTTAAGCTTTGGGACTGGGGCCGCTTGGGATTGGACGGACTGCCTCGACCGATTAATATCGGCCACGGCTCGAAAGTGATCCAATGGGAGCGGCAAACGGAGTTTGTCCGTCATAACTTGATCAACCAAGTGGAGATGATCGCCGAGGGAGACGGTTGGCGGGAGGAGCGGACCGGCTTGCATGAGAACGAGTTCATCGAGACCCGCCGTCATTGGTTCACGGATATCGTGCCTCACAATACGAATGGAGGGGTGCAAGTGCTGAATGTAATCAAGGGAGATGAGTTGATCGTGGAGAGTCCGACAAACGCTTTTGAACCATTCATCGTTCATTATGCGGAGACTTTTATCATTCCGGCTTGCGTGGGTGAATATACGATCCGCCCGTATGGATCGTCCGTAGGTAAATACTGCGGTACTATAAAAGCTTACGTACGATTTAGGCAATAATCACCGTGCCATAGGCATCGCACAACTGTGCCACCCTTGATGGCACGGTAGTGCCACTGCGATGGCACGCCAATGCCAACCCTATGGCACGGCTGTGCCACCACGGTGGCACTGGCGGAACATGGGTAAATAAAGAAAAGGAATATATGATGTATACAAATGACAATAGAATAGTAATGACATTGGATGCGGGAGGAACGAATTTTGTTTTCTCTGCCATCCAAGGAGGAAAAGAGATAGCCGATCCGGTAGTTCTTCCGGCATGCGCGGATTGTTTAGATAAGTGTTTAGGCAATTTGGTAGAGGGTTTTAAGGCAATTCAGGCAGGCTTGCCGGAAACTCCGGTCGCTATCAGTTTCGCTTTTCCCGGTCCGGCAGACTATCAAGCCGGTATCATAGGCGATTTACCCAACTTCCCCTCTTTCCGGGGTGGAGTAGCGTTAGGACCGTTTCTGGAAGATATATTCGGGATACCGGTATTTATCAATAACGATGGGAATTTATTCGCATATGGAGAAGCGTTAACCGGAGCCCTTCCGGATATAAACCGCCGTTTGCGGGAGGCAGGAAGCATGAAGCAATATAAGAACCTGCTGGGAGTCACCTTGGGTACCGGTTTTGGTGCCGGGGTTGTCATTAATCAAAAGCTTCTATTGGGAGATAATGCGGCAGGAGGAGATATCTGGTGTTTTCGGAATAAGAAATATCCGGAGTATATCGTAGAGGAGAGTGTCAGCATACGTGCGGTCATGCGAGTATATGCGGAACGATCCGGTGATACGGGAGTGCATACTCCGAAAGAGATCTTTGAGATCGCCGAGGGTATTTGCCCGGGTAACCGGGAGGCTGCTATTACGGCTTTCTCCGAATTAGGGGAGCTAGCGGGGGATGCGTTGGCGTCTGCCATTACTTTAATCGATGGCATCATCGTGATCGGTGGTGGACTATCGGGGGCTTCTAAATATATTCTCCCTGCTTTGTTGAAAGAATTGAACTCATCTACCGGTATGATGGATGGAAGTCGTTTCGGCCGATTGCAAATGAAAGCTTATCTTTTGGAGGATGCGGAGAGTTTCGCTGATTTCGCTAAAGGAGGAGCTGTCGAGGTACCCATTCCGGGTACCAATCGCAAGGTAGGGTATGATCCTTGTAAACGGATAGGGGTGACCGTAAGTAAACAAGGTGCTAATCGCTCGATCGCTATGGGAGCTTATGTTTTTGCGTTAAACCATCTATCTAAAGGAATATGAGACAAAAATATAGTATAGGACCTGTATGGTTCCTGATGTTTGCGTGTGCTTTCTTCACATCCTGCGTGACACAAGGCAAGAAAGTTCAGCAAGATGAGCTTAGCCAATATGTAGAACCTCGGATCGGTACGGCGCATTGCCGTTGGTTTCATTTTACCCCGGGAGCGATGCCTTTCGGTATGGCCAAGCCGGCTCCTTCTACGAACGGGCATATCGGGAATAAATCCGGTTGGGAGGCGACCGGTTACGATTATCGGGATCAATCGATCGAGGGTTTCCCCTGCTTGCATGAGTTTCAGATCGGTGGAATCGTACTGATGCCTACGACGGGTTCATTGAAAACAATTCCCGGGGCGGTAGACGACTCGACAGGTATAGGATACCGTTCCCGTTTTGATCGTGCGGACGAGATCGCTACCGCCGGTTATTATTCCGTTCTCCTAAAAGATTACTCGATTTGTGCGGAGCTTACCGCTACCCCTCGTGTCGCTATTCAGCGTTATACATTTCCGGCCGGGGAGGATAGCCATATCTTGTTCGATATAGGAAACCGTCAAGGAGAGAGCGGAGCTGTACGGGATGCTGAAATTACTTTTACGGAAGACGGGCGTATCGAGGGCTGGGTGATTACCGAGCCTGAATATGTGAGGAAATATCAACCCGGGGCATCGGTTCCTTTGTATTTCTCGGCGGTGCTGGACAAGGTTCCCGTTGGATTTGGCGCTTTCAACGGAGCGGATATCCGTCCGGATGAACGGAAAGCGACGGGCGTGGGGGCCGGACTTTATCTGACATTCCGTACCCAAGATCAAGAGTCGGTAACCGCTAAAGTAGGTCTTTCTTATACATCCGTGGAGAATGCCCGGTTAAATAGGGAGACTGAGGCCGCTACCCTTACGTTTGACGAGGCAAGGGAAATATCTCGCCAAACATGGGAAGAATATTTGGGACGTATCCGGGTAGAGACTCCAGCGCGAGAGGATAAGGTGAAATTCTATACCGGTTTGTATCACGCTTTATTGGGGCGTGGGTTAGCTAGCGATGTGAATGGCGCTTATCCGAGAAATGATGGCTCGGTAGGACAAATCCCTTTGAAAGACGGGAAACCGGTACATAACTTATACAATACCGATGCCGCTTGGGGAGCGCAATGGAATCTGACACAGGTTTGGGCTTTGGCCTATCCGGAATATTATTCGGATTATATAAGTAGCCATTTGTTGGTGTACAAGGACGCCGGCTGGCTGGCGGATGGAATCGCTAATAGCCGTTATGTCTCCGGGGTTGGTACGAATTTATTAAGTACGATTATCGCTGGCGCTTATCAATGTGGCATCCGGGATTTCGATGTGAATACGGCTTATGAGGCTTGCTTGAAGAATGAGTTGGATGGGGAGAATCGTCCGTTGGGCGCGGGAAAGATCGATACCCGTTATTTCGTGGAATATGGTTATGTACCTCATTTGGATAAAGGGGACGGGCCGGACGAGGCTTTCATGTTTTCCGCTTCCCATACCTTGGAATATGCTTATAGTGCGTGGGCCGTGGCCCAATGGGCGAAGCAACTGGGTAAGACGGACGATTATAACCGTTTGATGGACTTATCGAAAGGCTGGGAGCGTATCTATGACCCTTCCTGTAATTTTGTTCGTCCTAAAAAGAAGGATGGTACGTTTATCGAGGACTTCAATCCGATGCAAGTATGGCGCGGATTCCAAGAAGGTAACGCTTGGCAATATACATTCTATGTACCGCACGACGCGAAAGGCTTGGTCGCTAAAGTTGGTGCGGACGTGTTTAACCATCGGTTGGATAGCATCTTCACGGTGTCT
Source organism: Parabacteroides sp. merdae-related_45_40 (assembly GCF_001915675.1). Classification (NCBI taxonomy): domain Bacteria; kingdom Pseudomonadati; phylum Bacteroidota; class Bacteroidia; order Bacteroidales; family Tannerellaceae; genus Parabacteroides; species Parabacteroides sp. merdae-related_45_40. Next base: position 106,963 of record NZ_MNQY01000112.1, read on the forward strand.
CGTAAATTAATCTTTAGCGGAGGCACGGAAGTAGGGGCTTTCGCCGGTTTGCAAACCTTGTATAACCAAGGAAATCAACCTTGTTTGCACATCTCTTGGATGTTCAACGAGGCCGGTCGTCCCTCGCTTACGCAAAAATGGGTGCGGGCGATCTTGAATGAGTTCTATGGTACGGATGGCATCCACGGTTATGGCTACGGACAAGATGAGGATCAAGGCCAGCTCGGGGCTTGGTACGTGATCTCTTCCTTAGGCTTATTCGATATGAAAGGCTTGACGGATCAAGCGCCTTCTTTCGCTTTGGGTAGTCCTTTGTTCGATAAGATTACGATCCGGCTGAATGACCGCTATTATAAAGGGAAGGAATTCGTGATCGAGACTCGTAATAATAGTAAGCAAAATGATTACGTGCAATCCATGGACTTAAACGGGAAACCATTGACGGATACTCGTATTCCTTTCTCGGAGATTGTTCAAGGTGGACATTTGGTTTTAGAAATGGGTAACCAACCAAAAGATCGATATGAGAACTAAAAGTACGAACTCCGCTATATTCCCGATCCTTTTCGGCTTTTTCGTGATGGGATTCGTGGATGTCGTGGGAATTGCCACGAATTATGTGAAGATGGACTTTGGTTTGTCCGATACGTTGGCGAACCTATTGCCCATGATGGTCTTTCTTTGGTTCGCCCTGTTCTCTGTCCCTACCGGTATCTGGATGGGACGGCACGGGCGTAGGAATACGGTGGTCGTAGCCTTGGCTATCACAACCTTGGCGATGCTGATACCTCTATTCTTCTATGACTTTGCTTGTATCTTGTTTGCGTTCGCTTTGCTGGGAATTGGAAATACGATCTTGCAAGTGTCCTTGAATCCGATGGTAGCGCGGGTGGTAAATCCGGATAAAGTAACGAGCGTGCTTACTTTAGGGCAGTTTATTAAGGCGGTATCTTCCTTCTTAGGGCCGATTATTGCAGGTATAGCTTCTTCTTTCTGGGGAGATTGGAAGTTGATATTCATTGTCTATTCGGTGACTACCTTGTCATCTATCATCTGGTTGATAACGACTATTCCGGGTAAAGAGGAAGGAGAGGGGCAAGAAGCCTCGTTCGCCTCTACGTTAGCTTTATGTAAAGATGCTAGGATACGGATGCTTTTCTTGGGGATTCTGTGTATTGTCGGGATCGATGTCGGTCTGAATACGACGATCCCTAAGCTATTGATGGAAAAGTTATCCATGCCGTTGCAAGAGGCTGGATTAGGGAGTAGCCTTTATTTCGCCGCTCGTACCGGAGGTTCTTTCCTGGGGGCTATATTGCTGGCGAGGATCTCGTCACGACCCTTCTTAAGGGGAAGCATGCTTATCGCTATCCTTGCTTTCGTAGGATTGCTTATCTCGGATAGCTTGTGGGGCATGGGCGTTATGATCGTACTGGTTGGCTTGGCTTGCTCGAATGTGTTTTCGATCCTGTTCTCTTTTGCGTTGGAACATCGGCCGGAGCAATCGAACGAGGTCTCGGCCTTGATGATTATGGGTGTATCAGGAGGCGCTTTGATTACGCCTTGTATGGGAGGCATAGCCGATATGTTCGGACAGGTAGCCGGCTTGATGCTATTATTAATATGTATGTTGTATATAGGACTTATATCAATAAAAACACGATAAGATGAAAAAAAGAACTTATTTATCAGCAGGATTGGCTTTGTTGATCGGGACATTGTCGGTTCATGCGTCTCCGGGATTATCGGATGTCAAGAGCCGTGTATTACCGGCGGTTTATAAATCGAAAAACGGACTGACCCAAAAGGTCGAGATCTCCGTAAAACATGAAGGAGAACCTTCTACAGTGACGATCCATTTAGGCGAGCAAAGCCATAAAGAGAAACTGGTGTCCGGGGATAATGTATTCCGAATCGAGATACCCGAGGTTAGCACGACTCGCCAATTACCGTTGACGTTGACAAGTGGGAAAGAGAAAGAGGAAACTACGGTGACCGTAAAACCGGTTCGACATTGGCAGATGAATATGGTGCAACACACCCATACGGATATCGGTTATACCCGTTCCCAAATGGAAATCTTGGCAGAACAGCTTCGATACATTGATTATGCGTTGGATTATTGTGACGCTACGGATAATTATCCGGATTTCGCTAAGTTCCGTTGGACTTGCGAGATCGCTTGGGCGGTTAGCGAATATTTGAAATGTCGTCCTGCGGAACAGATCGCTCGCTTGAAGCAACGGGTAAAGGAAGGCCGTATTGAATTAGCAACGATGTTCTTGAATTTTGACGAATTACCGGATGAGCAGACACTTGCCGCTTCTCTTTATCCGATCAAGCAATTCAGGGAAAATGGGATGCGTGCCGAGGTAGCTATGCAAGACGACGTGAATGGTATCGGTTGGTGTTTCAGCGAGTATTTCGCAGATGCCGGCGTGAAATATGTGAATATGGGAACCCATGGTCATCGAGCGTTGATCTGCTTTGATAAACCTACGGTGTTTTGGTGGGAATCACCTTCTGGGAAGAAGGTCTTGACTTATCGTGCGGAGCATTATCACTATGGTAATTTTTTCGGGATTCATACAGATAACTTTGACCAGTTTGAGGAGCGTGTTTTAACTTATTTAGGTGAAATGGAAGCGAAAAATTATCCGTATGATATATTAGCGGTGCAGCATTCGGGATATCTTACGGATAATGCGCCCCCTTCGACTAAAAGTTGCGAGATGTTACAGAAATGGAATGAGAAGTATGAATGGCCGAAATTACGCACGGCGGTAGCCAGTGAGTTTTTTAAGACGGTAGAGAGCCAATATGCGGATCATATTCAGACTATTCGTGGAGCTTGGCCGGATTGGTGGACGGATGGTTTCGCTTCCGGTGCCCGTGAAGCCGCCATATCTCGTGTGACTCATTCGGATATTATCGCGAATCAAGCCGGATTGTCATTTGCTAAAATGCTAGGCGCTCAATTGCCGAAAGACATCAATGATCGGATTCAGGACATCAACAAAGCTCTTTTGTTCTATGATGAGCATACTTTCGGGCATAGCGAGAGCGTACGTAACGCTTATGGACTGGAAACTTGGGAACAACGCTCCTTGAAACAATCGTATGCGTGGGAAGCCTATCGCCATTCCGGTTTGCTGGGAGAGGCTACTATGGGTATATTACAATCATTCGTGCCTAAAAGCGACGTTCCGTCTATCGCTGTATTCAATACGCTCAACTGGAGTTATAGCGGTATCGCTAAAGCTTATGTCGATCATCAGATTCTTCCGAAAGACAAGGCTTTCGAGATCGTGGATGCGGCTGGCAACGTAATTCCCGCACAAGCTGGCGAAAGCCGTTCCGACGGTACCTATTGGAGCTTTTACGTGAAAGATGTCCCGGCCTTGGGATATGCGCAGTATTATATAAAAGTAAAGGATGCGCCACGTCCGGAAATACAGGGCGCAACGGAATTAAAAGAGACACATGTGGAGAATCCTTGGTATGCCATCGACTTCAATACCCGTAAAGGTACGATTCGTAAATTATATGATAAGGATTTGAACAAACAATTGGTTACGCCGGATGCGGAATGGGAGATGGGAGAGTTTATTTATGAGATTATCGATAGCCGTCATCCGATGGAACAATATCGTGCTCCCCAATTCCTCCGCCGTCGTCCCGAGAAGATGCGTTTCGAGAAATATGAGAAAGGCGATGTTTGGGATACATATCGTTTTCGGGGAGAGACAGTAGCGGGACGTGAGCCGAATAATTTGATGGTGGAATTCCGTGTATTTAACGTAACAAAGAAAATCGAGGTAGTTTATCGCTTGCGTAAAAAAGCGGTAACAGATCCGGAAGCGGTTTATATCGCTTTCCCGTTTGAGGTTGAAAGCGGTAAGATCCATTTGGATGTACCCGGCGGATCGATTGAGGCGGGTGTAGACCAAATCCCGGGCTCCTCTAACGATTGGTACACGGTGCAAAACTTCGCTACGGCTCGTAATGGAGAGTCACAGGTCGTGATGGGTAGCCAAGAAATACCATTAATGCAATTTGGGGCGATCAATACGGGGCGGTATAAGGCCGGAGCCGTACCTCAGTCCACGAATATGTATTCATGGCCGATGAACAACTATTGGGTAACCAATTTCAATGCGGACCAAATGGGAGAGATGCAATGGAGTTACTTCATCAACTCTTCGAAAGACAACACTATTGAGTATGCGACTAAGTTCGCTTGGGAAAACCGGATTCCGTTCTTGACCCGTGTTTTGCCTGCCGGAGATAAAAAGGTGGAGCCTCTTCAATCGGCTTCCATTTTCAAGATCGTACCGGAGAATTTGTTGTTGGTAAACATGAGGCCTGTGGAAGGCGAGAATGCTGTTATGCTTCAATTGCGTGAGATAGGCGGGAAGCCAGCTACTTTCTCCGTAACTTCAGATAAAATTAATTTTGTGAAAACTACGGTTTGTGATGTCGTTGGAGACCCAGTTTCGGGGAATCCGTTGAGTTTCGCTCCGTGGGAGAATAAGTTTATAAAATTATCTTGGTAGCATGGTAGGGGCGGGGTTTGCCCGCCCTTATCCAGTTTGTCTTATGTTTGTATATTGAATGTTTTGATAGGATTTAATCCCAAATAAATCGGTATTATTCTAAGCAGAAGACTTGCTTGTGTTAGAGTGATGGGTGAAGAGTGTCATGAGAGACTCTGTTTCGGGTAATGCCTTATTGGATTTCAAGCCTTGTGGGAATAAGTCTATGGCGCTTTCTTGGTAGAAATATTGTAGATAATGTGGTTCTTCTTTTATTTATAAAGGAGGGCTAAATTTTTTCATATTATCCAGTCTCTGAATACATTATCTGTTTTTTTCATAGAAGCCATACTAGTGCCATTTTCGCCTAGCCTTGAATCTCAATAAATTTAACATTTGTTTATTGTAACCAATTTAAAGTGTTTTTACTGTTAATATTTGATAGTTAATTATTTATGTGATAGAAAGACGATGATACTATTGTAAGTCCGTACGGAACAATATATTTTTAGTACATTTAAGGGCTGATATTCTTGGTTTCAAGGGGTGATTTGTGATAAATGTGTTATTTTTATTAAAAAAATACTATAGATTTAAGTCTAGTTTACAAAAAAAGTTATACATTTGCCCAGTTTTTAATGATATAGACCATGAATGGCGCACTAGTTCCGTACGAACTATGTCTATTCTACAATATAATATTACATATAAATGTAATCAATCTAAACTTAATTTAAAACAAGAGCAAAATGACAAAGAATGAATCTAAGCTATTATCCCTTCAAGGGATAGCTAAAGCCTCAGCGTTCTGTTTGCTGCTTTCTGCCTTCTCTGTAGACGCCGCTATGGCCGTTCCCGCTTCCGCAGGTACGGTTGATGAAGTGATGGTCGTACAGCAGGGTAAGAAAGTGACAGGTATGGTTGTTGATGGTGCTGGTGAGCCTGTTATTGGCGCTAACGTGGTGGTGAAAGGCACTACAAATGGTACGATCACGGACTTCGACGGTAATTACTCGTTGGAAGGCGTGTCCGCAAATGACATCTTGGTGGTATCCTATATCGGTTATTTGTCCCAAGAGATCCCGGTGGAAAATCAATCTTCAATAAAAGTAACTTTAAAAGAGGACACTCAAACTTTGGACGAGGTTGTAGTTGTAGGTTATGGTACGATGCGTAAGTCAGACGTGACCGCTTCTATCGGTGTGGCTAAAGGAGACGACTTGACAAAGAATCAAAACTTTAGTGCGCTAGACAACTTGCGCGGTAAGGTATCTGGTGTAAACATCTTCTCAAACTCCAGCCAGCCGGGTGCTTATTCTAACCGTGTCGTTATCCGTGGTATGGCTACTATCAACGCTTCTTCAAACCCTCTATATGTGGTAGACGGTGTTGTTATGGAGAACTTCGACTTGGTGAACCCGAATGATATCGAGTCTATGGAGGTCTTGAAAGATGCTTCCGCTGCCGCTATCTACGGTGCTCGTGGTGCCAATGGTGTTATCATGGTAACTACGAAGCGTGGTAAGAAAGATGGTGAAGGTGTACAGGTTAGCTATCAAGGATCTGTCAGCGCAAGCCATATCGCTCGTAAGATGGATACGATGAACGCCCAAGAGTGGTGTGACGCATTCATGATTGGTCTGGAAAACGAGAATAAGTGGCAAGGTAAAAATTGGTCTTTGAACCGTGCTGATTGGTTTAATGATTCAGATTTCTTTGATGCAAACGGTAATCCTCTGTATGATACGAATTGGCAAGATGAGGCTACTCGTACCGCGGTTTCTCACAACCATCAGTTGAATATCCAACAAGCGGGTAAGAGCTCTTCAATGGGTGCTTTCTTGAACT